>JAEUIB010000246.1 GCA_016795255.1 Planctomycetota bacterium | reverse complement strand
GGTTGGGCTGGGGTTCCTACACGAGACGTATCAGCGGATCGCCGCGTCCGCGATGAACGAGTGGTCGGTCGCGTCGACCCCCTGCCTTGCCCTCGGGTTTGGCTCCCCGGCGACGGAGTGGGTTTCAAACGCGCGCGAGCTTGAACCCGAGGGAGAACTTCGGGTCGCGCTTCGCGCTCCGCGGTGGCGATTGAAGGCATCGGGAGATGACGGGGACGGAGGCGCGTCTGTCCCCGTCATGTGGGGACAGGTGCGGGGACAGTCCCGGGGACAGTCCCCAGCCCGCGAGCCCGCGCGCGGGGACAGCCCGCGCGGATCGTTCCACCCCTTCGCCCTTGCCCTCGGTGCCACCGGGTCCCGCGCCGCCGTCACCGTTTTCCAGAGTCCCGTTCTCGTTCTCGTTCACGTCGTCCGACTCGCCTCGCTGCGCTTCGACGTCCTCTCGTCATTCCTCGCGGATCGTCAAGCGCTGATTGGATCGGCCGCCTGGCAGCGTCGTGACTTTGCCGCTCGGCCAGCGAACTCGGAGGTCCTCGTACTGCGTCGCGCGTCCCAATCCGAAGTGGAGCGTCTTCGTGTCGGTGCAGAGGTAGCTCGAGCCCAAAAACAGCTGGCGCGTCAGCGTTCGGTCCGCGAGCTTCACCTCGACGCGCGCGCCTGCCGGGTCGCGCGGGGACGCGACACCCTCGAGATCGACCGCGAGCCACTGGGAGCGCTCGCCGCCGTCGTTGCGCAACAGGACCGCTTCGCCGTTGTTCTGCGTGAACACGACGTCGAGGTCTCCGTCGCGATCGGCGTCGGACGTCGCCACGCCTCGACCGTTCCACTTGCGCCCGACGAACTCGCCGTAGCGGGCTTCGCCGAGAGGATGGAACGCACCGGTCTCGTCGCCGCGGAACAGCAGCGGGAGCTGGGGCTCGCACAGCATCGTCGTTTCGTAGTCGGGGCTCGTGTAGCCGTTCGCGACGAACGCATCGAGGTGCGTGTCGTTGTCGAAGTCGACGACGGCCATGCCCCAACCGACACTGCCGACCGACGGGCGCGCGAAGCCGAGCTCGGTCGCGACGTCCTGGAACGCCGGGACGCGCGACTTCTTGCTGGTGTGGCGCACGAGGTTGTTGCGGTAGATCGCGTTCGGCTCCATCTGCCAATACGTGACCGCGAGGTCGTAATCGAGGTCGCCGTCGACGTCGAACGCTCCGACGCCCATGCCGCCGCGCGGATCGTCGAGGCCGACGTCGAACGCGAGCGACTCGAACCGGCCGTCGCCGAGGTTGCGGAAGAAGTTGTTCGGCGTGACGTCGTTCGCGACCAACAGGTCGAGCCAGCCGTCCTCGTCGACGTCGATGAACAGGACGCCGAGGGTTTTGCCGAGTTCGTCGGCGACTCCCGCCGTCTGCGTGACGTCGGTGAATCGCAAGTCGCCGTCGTTGCGCAACAAGACGTTCGGCGCCGGCGGATACGCCATCGGCAACACCGACGGCGGATCGTCGCGCACGAAGCCTCGTCCGAAGCCCGGCGCCTCCTGCGGCCGCGCGGACTCGTCGATCGTCACGTAGCGCCCGAGGTAGAGGTCGAGATCGCCGTCCTTGTCGTAGTCGCCCGCAGCGACGCCCGAGTTGTAGTGCGGCAGCGCGACGCCCGCTCGCTGCGTGACGTCGGTGAAGCGACCTCGCCCGTCGTTTTCGAGCAGCACGTTCGCGCCATAGTTCGTCACGAACAGGTCCTGATCGCCGTCGCCGTCGAGGTCGGAGAACAGCGCGGCCATGCCCGATCCGACGACTCCGGCGCCGGAGCGCGCGGTGATGTCCGTGAACCGCATGCCGCCGTCGTTGCGGTACAGGCGGCTCGTGAACTTGCCCGGCAGGACGTCCTTGCCTCCTGGCCCGCGTCCCTGGACCAGGAACAAGTCGTCGTCGCCGTCACCGTCGACGTCGCCCCATGCGGCGCCCGATCCCATCGTGTCTTCGAGGTTCAGCAGCACCCGACCCTCCGCGTGGCGGAAGTCGACGGACGACGCCGCGGTGACGTCGGTCAGCGCGAACGGCTTCGTTTCGGCGAACGCGGGCATCGGCGGCCGACGCCGCGGGGGCTGCTCGAACGTCCGCGCGACGCGCACGCGCGTGTTCCACTCCTCGCGATACGCGCGGTGGACCTCGTCGTCCGGGTAGCTCTCGGTGTCCGGATACGGGTACCCCGACATCGCGAGGAACGGTAGCGGCTCGACGGTCGTGCCGTGCGACGAGTTGTGGTCGCCGTCCTTCGCCCAGCCGACGAGGTGCAGCACGAACGAGCGCGCCTCGTTCTCGCCGAGTGGCGGCAGCGCCTTCGCGTCGAACTCCAGCGCGACCTCGTCGCCGTGGTCCATGATCACGTAGCGATCGTCGGCGGCGTCGAGCAGCGGCCTCACGTCGCCGAAGCGCGTGTACCGGCCGGCGTGATGGAAGTACGCGGAGCCGTACAGCTCCGTCGCGTCGACGACGTCGTCGTAGTCGTAGACGTGCGGCTCCTTGCCGTCGGGGAACACGCGGCGCGAGTACCCGCGATAGCGCAGCGTCGCCTGCGCGGCGTCGAGCGACGTCGCGCGCATGCGGCTGCCGTCGCCGCAGACGGCGATGAACGCGCGATCCCAGTAGACCTGCAGATTGGTCGTGATGCGGATCCGCGGATCGTCGCGGCGCAGGACGTCGGTCAAGTCGCAGACGATGATCTTCGAGTCGCCTGCCGGCAGGCCGACCATGCCCGCGGGGCGGAAGCCGCCGGCGCCGTCGCCGACTTCGAGCAGCGGCGGCGTGAACTCCCACGAGCCGTCCTGGACCAGCGCGTGGTTGACCGACGAATCGGTCCAGTAGAACCAGCCTTCGAGGAACAAACGCACGCGCTCGCCGGCCGCCGGTTCGCGCGGCGCTTCGAACTCGAGCGTCAGCGTGTGCGGCTCGGCCATGCCCTGCATCGGCGGCAGGCAGCGGCGGAACGAATCGACGTACTGACGATCGGACGCCGCGAGCCGCGCGGTGACGTCGTCGCCGCGATCGTCGAGGGCGCGCCGGATCGGCGAGCGATCGCGGACGGCGAACGTCTCGAAACCCGGGAACGGCGGGAACGTGAACGTGTTGTTCGTGAACATCTCCACGTCGCGCGGATGGTCGATGACGATCAGTTGCGCGCGATCGAGGTAGGTCAGCTCGCGCAGCTCTTCGGTGACGTTCAGCGCGTAGCGGCCGTCACGCTCGACCAGCGCACCCGGCGGGATCATGAACCAGTCGTACGGGTTCGGCAGCGCGCGCGCTCCCTCGCCGATGTCGAGTCCGAGCGGCGACGAGCACAGCACGTCGGTGACGAAGCGGAATTGCGTGCCGTCCCACGTGTACAGCAGCGGGCACGAGCCGGCGCGGCGATCGATCTGCGTCAGCACGAGGCGCCGCGGCGAGCCGTGCGCGATCGCGACGTCCGGATCGCTTTCCGCGCGCAACTCGCGCTTGCCGATCCAGCCGGCGTCGGCGGTGTCGACGTCGAGGTAGTGCTGGCGTACGCCGTTCGACCACACGAGCGACACGTCGTCGAGGCGCGGCGAATCGCCGAGCCCGAGCAGCAGCGTCGGCTGCGTGACTTCGCGCTTCGCGTAGAAGTGGCCGCGCCGGATCTCGACCTTGCAGCCGAGGCCGAAGGCGTTCGAGCGGAAGCCCTGCAGCGACAACTCGAGACCGTGATTGCCCGCGGCGCCCGAGTTCTTCAGCACGTCGACGGAGCCGTCCGCGCGCAGCACGACCAGATCCGCGTCCTGATCGGCGTCGACGTCGCACGCGACGACGCGCACTCCGCCGCCGTTGCCCTTCACGACCGAACTCGTCGCGTCGGTGAACGAGCCGCGCGCGTTGCGCAGCACGCGGATCGCGTCGGCGTCGATCGCGCACAGATCGAGTTGCCCGTCGGAGTCGACGTCGAACGCCTCGAGGCGCGCGATCGCCGGCCACGGCGCGAGGGATCGCGGGGCGCCGAACGTGCCATCCCCGCGGTTGGTCGCGAGCTGCACTCCGGCGTCGTTCGCGAGCGCGAGATCGAGCCAGCCGTCGCCGTCGAAGTCGGCGGTGACGACCGCGCGAGCGCGGAGCGCGGCGACGTCGGCGGCGAGCCCGATGTCCTGGAAGCGGTTCCCGCGCCGATTCGTGAACAGGCGACCGTCGGCGTCTTGGGCGAGCACGACGGCATCGGTGTCGTTGCCGTTCTCGAAATCGCCGACCGTGAACGCGACGTTCGCACCGTCCGCCACCAGGCCCGACGCGACGCCGACGTCCTCGAACGACACCGCGCGGACCGCGCCTGGGTCGTTCGCGACGACCGGCGGCAGCTCGTTGCGCCACAGCGCGACGCGCGCGCCATCGTGGATCCACAGGTCGACGTCGCCTTCGTGGTCGGAGTCGAACGGCGTCCAGTCGCGGACGCGGACGGCGCCGAGCTTCGACGTCGTCGTCGCGTCGACGAACGCGCCGCGGCCGTCGTTGGCGAGGAACATCGAGCCGTTCGCGCCGCCGACCACCAGGTCGAGGTCCCGGTCGTTGTCGAAGTCGACGAGCAGCGCGGCCGCGGCCGGGAACGTCGCGACGCCCGCGAGCGCCACGGTGGACCGCGCGGGCGAGAACGCGCCGGTCCCGTCGTTCGTCAGCAGCCCGAGTCCGCCGACGAACAAGTCGACGTCCCCGTCGCCGTCGACGTCGCCGGATGCGAGCGCGGTCGTCGGCCCGGCGCCTTGCAGCGTCGCCGAAGACGCCAGCGTCACAGCGGCCGGCGCCGGCGGTTCGATCGGCTGCTTCGGTTCGGGGATCCGCAGCGCGAGCAGCGGACTCCACTCCGAGCCGCTGCCGCGCGTCACCGCGTCCTGCCCGAGCGTCCGCTTCAGCTCTTCGTGCCGCTCGCGCAGGAGCTGGCTGCGCGCCGGATCGCTGCGCCGCAGCAGTTGACTGAGCTTGTACAGCGCCGCGCCGTCGTCGGGATCGAGCTCGAGCACGCGCTCGAAACACGCGCGCGCCTCTTCGTCGCGATCGAGGTCTTGCAGCGCCTCGCCGTGGTAGTAGGCCGATTCGAGGTCGGTCGGCGCGAACTCGCGCGCCTTCGCGAACGCGCGCTCGGCGCCCTCGAAGTCCTGCTGGAAGCGCAGCGCGACGCCGAGTCCGAACCACGCGCCGGCGTCGGTCGGCGTGCGATCGAGGGTCTTCTCGAACAGCTCGGCGGAGCGGGCGTAGTCGCGCGAACCGCGGATCAGGACCGTCGCGAGGCTGCGCCACACGAGCGGATCGTCGGGAGCTGCGGCCAGCGCGCTGCCGAACTCGCGTTCGGCGTCGAGATAGCGGTCCTCTTCGAAGAAGACTTTGCCGCGGATCAGGTGCGCGAGCTCGTCGACCCGCGGGCGGCGCAGCACGATCACGAGTGCGCCGATGGCGAGGGTCGAGCCGACGATGACGGCCAAGGTGCGGAAGTTCATGCGGGCGGGCTCCTCGAAGCGCCGCGATGTTAGCGGCGCGTCGACGAAGTCCGCCGGCGCTCGGAAAGCCGCGAACGAGCTCGGCTCCGTCGAGCCTTCGCGCCGGATCGACGCGGATCGCGGAACGACGGGGCCGCGCGTCCGTCGTGACGAACGCGTGCGCTCCGCCCGACGTGTCGCGCGAATGCGAAGCGCGAGCGCGTCGAAACATTGGAGGGAAGATTCACTGGAATCGACGAACCCGAGGCGTGGAATGCCGCTCGTTCGGTTCGTCGAATCGGGCGTTCCGGGGCACGAGAAGCACGTGCCGGTGGATCGCCGACGGGCCGCGGTCGAACGAGAAGAAGATCGCAGGGAGAGGGAGTCGTCGGATTCGCGTGAAAGAGTCCTTCGTGAAGATCCTGACCAAGACTTCGTGCGACGTGTGAATCTCTCTCACTTCCAAAGGCAGCCGGCGACGTCTCTCTCCCTGTCTTCCCCCGCGCGCGCTCCGCTCGATCGAACCCGCTGAACCTCTCCGAGACGTCGCGTCACGGCAACTCGACGCGCACGCGTTCCGTCGCGCTGGCCGCGAGTTGGACACCGCTCGAGAACAACACGGCGCCGCCGCCGTTCGACGGATCGACGACCTCCACGCGATAGAACCCGCCGTCGAGCCCGCTGAACGCGAAGCGCCCGTCGGCGATCGGACATTCGCGGGCCGTGCCGTCGGCGGACAATCTCGCGACCAGCGCGCCGCGGCGCGACGGACTGATCAGTACGCCGTCGATGCGGGCACCGAGGCGCAGCACGACGCGCGTGTGCGCGAGTTCGCCGCTGCGCACCTCGACGACGTCGCTCGAGGACGCGAGCCAGTTGTACGTGCGGCAGTACTCGGGATCGGCGACGACGCGGTACGTGCCGGGCGGCAGCCCACGGAACGCGAACGTGCCTGCGGAGTCCGCTCGCGTCTCGGTGCGCGTCCCCGCGCTGCCGGGCTCGGGAACGGCGATCAAGCGTGCGAACGGCTGCGGAGTCCCATCCGGTCCCTCGACGGCGCCGTCGAGGTCTCCGGCTCCGTGCGTGATCCGCAGTTCGACCGTTCGCGTTTCGAGTTCGCCGAGCGCGTCCACTCGACGCACGGCGCGCGACATCCCGGCCTGCGCGGGTCGTGCCGACACGTCGTACGACCCGGCCAGCAAATGGTGGATCTCGGCGAAGCCGTCGGCGTCGGTCACGCTGCCCCGGCGCGCTTCGCGGCCGTCGACGCCGGAAATGCCGATCGTGACGCCTTCGAGCGGTTCGTCGTTCGCGTCGTCGACGACGCGAACGCGCAGCGTCGAGCCGCGCCGGACGCTGAACGTCACCGGCGTCGCCTGCGCGCCCTGGACGACGTCGACGCGCTGATCGGCCTCGGTGCCGAGCGACGAGTACGCCTCGCGTTCGAGGTCGACGACGTAATCGTCGTCGCGCAGCGGCCCGAACGCGAATCGACCATCGGAATGCGTGGTGCGCACCGCGCGACCGTAGTTCAGCCGGACCCGTACGCCGGCGACGCCGGCGCCGGTCTCGTCCTGCACGAGTCCGTGGATCGAGCCCTTCGCGAGCGGGAGTTCGATCCGCAGCGTCGAGGCGTCGTCGCGCGCGAGCCGCACCGTCACGGGATCGAGATCGAACGCGTCGGCGGCTTCGGCGACGAGCCGCGTGGCCCCGGTCTCGACCGACAGCACGAAGACCAGCGCGTCGTTCTGCGTCCGAAGGATCGATCGTTCGGCGCCCTCGTCGTCGTAGGCGCGGAACACGCAGCGCACCGGCATCTTCGAGTCTTCGCGCAGCGTCACGCCGCGGACTTTCGTGGACTCGAGTCGGCGCGGCGCGCTCGACGTCGCCGGTGCGCGGCGCGGGGAGTCCACGGCATCGGCGTCGTCGGCCTCGGACGCGTCGGGCGGGAACGGATCGTCGGTCGACGCGTCGGGGGAGATCGAAGGTCGGCCGATCGGACCTTCGATCGTCTCGGCGCGCGGGTCGCGCTGGAACAACAGCGCGATCGCACCGCCGACGGCGAGGACGCCGCACAGCAGTGCGAACACCAGCGCGCGGTTCGAATGCATCGGAGAGCGCGGTCGGATCACGGCGATGACGCGTTCCGAACGACTCGGGTACCCGGCGCGGAGGATAGCGAACGGACGCCGACGATGCTTCGCGTCGTTGCGCGCCGAGCGGCGGTCACGCGGGTGACCGCGCGGCCCATTCGCGCAGCACGAAGCGCTGGACCTTGCCGCTGCCGGTCAGCGGGAAATGCTCCACGAACAGCACACGGGCCGGAACCTTGTGCTCGGCGACGCGGGCTCGGCAGAACGTCCGCAGCTCGGTCGCGTCGGTCGAGCTGCCGGGCTTCACACGCACCGCGACCGCGACTTCTTCGCCGAAGAACGCCGACGGGACGCCGAACGCTGCGACGTCGAGCACCGCCGGATGCGCGCGCAGCACGTCCTCGACCTCGGCGGGCGCGACGTTCTCGCCGCCGCGAATGATGAGTTCCTTGTAGCGCCCGACGATGCGGACGAACCCGTGCTCGTCCATCGTCGCCATGTCGCCGGTCTTCAGCCAGCCGTCGGGCGTGATCGCGCGGCGCGTCGCTTCGGGCTCGTCGTCGTAGCCGGCCATCACGTGTTCGCCGCGCGTCCACAGTTCGCCGGGCGCGCCGCGCTCGACCTCGATGCCGGTGTCGGGATCGGCGATGCGGACGTCGATGCCGGGCAGCGCCTTGCCGACCGTGGTCGCGCGGACCTCGACCGAATCGGACGGCGACGACAGCGTCACGCCGGGCGATGCTTCGGTGAGCCCGTACGCGATGACGAGGCCCGGGATGTGCAGCTTCGCTTCGGCGTCGCGCATCACTTGTTCGGGGCACGGCGCTCCGGCCATCACGCCGACGCGCAGCGAGCTCAGGTCGCGCGGTCGTTCGCGCTGCGCGGCGAGCTCGGCGATGAACATCGTCGGCACGCCGTAGAGCGCGGTGGCGCGCTCGCGTTCGATCGTGTCGAGCACGACCGCCGCGTCGAAGCCGTCGACGAGCACCAGCGCGGTGCCGGTCTCGTGCGCGACCAGCGTGCCGATCACGCAGCCGAAGCAGTGGAACAGCGGCACGCACAGGCACAGGCGATCGCCGGGACGGAAGTCGAGGATCGGCGCGATCGCCGCCGCGTTCTGCACCAGGTTGCGATGCGTCAGCATCACGCCCTTCGGGAAGCCGGTCGTTCCCGACGTGTACTGCATGTTGATGACGTCGTCGCGCGACAGACGAGTCTCGACGTCGAGCACCGTGCGTCGATCGTCGTCGGCGGCGGACACGGCGATCGCGTCGAGCGCGATCGAATCGCAGGCCGACGCGCCGTCCATGCCGATCAGCAGACGCAGGTGCGGCAGCGACTCGCGCTCGAGGCGCGCGACGGTCGCCGCGAAGTCGTTCGTCGGTGTGCCGCGCGCGAACACGAGTGCGCGAGCGCGGCTCTTGCCGAGGATGTACGCGAGTTCGTCGCGCTTCAGCGCGGTGTTCGCGGTCACCAGCACCGCGCCGAGTCGCGCCAACGCGTACTGCAGCGCGATCCAGTCCGGGCAGTTGACCGACCACAGCACGACGCGATCGCCGCGGCCGATGCCGTGGCGCGCCAAGCCGGCCGCGAGGACGTCGGTGCGACGATCGAGTTCGGAGAAGCTCCAGCGCACGCCGCGCACCGGCGAGACGACCGCTTCCTGGCTCGGCCATTGCGCAGCGGCACGGCGCAAGAGCTCGGAGACCGTGCACCCGCGGATCGGGAAGTCCATCGGTTCAGCCCGCGATGTGCGCCCGCAACGACGGGACGATCAGTCGCGACCACGTCTCGAGGTTCACGCTCGGATCGGCCGCGAGGCGTTCGAGCTCGTCGTGACCGACGAAGCGCGCCGACAGGATCTCGGTCTCGCGGACGCGCACGTCCCCGGTCACGCGCGCGAGGTGGACGACGCCGAAGTGGACGGAGCCGACCGCGTTCGTGTCGTCGTTGATGACGCCGATCGGGTCGAAGCTCGTCACGCGGTCGAGCACGAGCTCCTCGTCGAGTTCCCGGCGAGCGCACGCCGCGATCGGATCCGCGGGCGGCGCTCCGGCGGCCGCGGGTGGGGCGTCCTCCGGGTTGACGTGGCCGCCGGCGCCGATCGACAGCTTGTCGAACAGGCGTGCGTCGCCGCCTTTCTTGCTGCGCTGCAGCAGCAGGACGTCCTTGCCGCGCACGATCACGTTGTACGGGATGATCTGTTTGAGCGACGAATCCTGTTCGGCGTGGCGACGCTCGACGAAGAACCCGCGCTCGCGCGCGCGGGCCACGTAGCGCTCGATCTCGTCCCGGGCGTCGGCGAGCGACAGGAAGCCGTGGGGGGTGTGGAGGTCGAACAACTCGCGGCGCTTGACGACCCAGACGAATTCCACGAGGCGACCTCCCTGAACGCGCACGGGCGCGGGACTCATCGAGTTGCTAATGTACCGCCGCTCCCGAGAGGAACAGGCGACCGCTGCGGGGCCCGCAAGGGACCCGTGGAGGAAAGTCCGAACTCCTCAGGGCAGGGTGCTGGATAACGTCCAGGGGCCGCGAGGCCACGGAAAGTGCAACAGAGAACAGACCGCCTCGCGCGGGCGCCCTTCGGGGCGGTCGCGCGCGGTAAGGGTGAAACGGTGCGGTAAGAGCGCACCAGCAACGCGGGCAACCGCGTTGGCTCGGCAAACCCCACCCGGAGAAAGACCACGTAGGGGAGGATGAGCCGGCCCGGCTCGCTAGGACTCCCGGGTAGGTCGTTCGAGGACGACAGTGATGTCGTTCCCAGAGAAATGGCCGCCGCCCGAAAGGGCACAGAATTCGGCTTACGGTCCTCTCGGGAGCATCTTTCGACGACGGGCGGCGGTGGTGTGCAGGGGCAGGCACGCCACCCGGTGCGTCACGTTCCCGGCACGACCGGGACCGTCACGTCGGCGACGCCGTTCTTCGTCGACGGCACGTTGGCGCTGCCGACGTAGACCGGGCTGTTGTCGTAGCCGCCGGCGCGGATCGACATCGTGCCGCCGCCCTCGCCGTCGTACTGGACCCACAGCACGCACTCGTCGCCCTCGGGCGAATCCCACGACTCGTAGATCTCTTCGCCCTGCGGGTTGCGGACGGTGACTTGGACGCCGGGCCAACCGTTCGACGTCCGCGCGAGCCCAGTCAGCGTCACCTTCAGCCAGCCGCCGCGCGTCAGCCGGATCTCGAGCGGTCCGACGTTGCGGTAGCCGGTGATCTGCAAGTTGTCCTCGGCCTTCTGCTGGTAGCCGCGGACGCTGCAGTTCAGTTGCCACGTGCCGGCCTGCATGCCCTCGATCGTGAACTCGCCGTTCTCGTTCGTCTGGGCGCCGTAATCGCCGCTCCACTGACTCGACCCGTCGGCTTGCTTGCGATACGCCCACATCTGGACGTTCTGCACCGGCTTGCCGTCGGCGTCGACGACGCGGCCGTAGACGCCGCCGAGCTGCACGTCGAAGCTGACGTTCGACTCGACTCCGGGATTCACGACGGCTTCACCGACCTGGAACGAGCGTCGCCAGCCCTGATTCACCGTGACCGTGTAGGTCCCGGGCCGCAGCCGGCGGAACGTGAAGTTGCCCATCGCGTCGGTCTTGGCCTGGTTCCCACCCCACCAACCGTAGTTGTTGCGCCGCCCGCGCGCGTTCGGGTCGACCCACGCGACGGAGACGTTCAGTCCGGCGGTCGGTCGGCCGTTGATCGTGATCACGCCCTTCAGCGACCCCGGGATGATGCGTTCGACCTTCAGGTCCTGCGGTGTCGCGCGACCTTCTTCGACGACGACCGGGAAGCGCTCTTGCATCGTCAGTTCGCGGCCGTCGCGGCGCCGGTTGTTGCGCTCGTTGACGTACATGCCGCCTTCCGGCTGCGCTTCGACGCGGTAGCGGCCGGGCGGCAGGTGCTCGATCGTGTAGACGCCGCCCTCCAGCGACACGGCTTCGCCGCGTTCGTTGTCGACGCTGAACGCGAACACCTTGATCGCCGGCTCGGGCTCCGAGTTCTCGTTCGTGATGCGGCCGGTGATCGAGCCGCCCGCGTTCAGCAGCACTTCGACCGGTCCGGGCGCTTGGCCGCGGACGATCTCGATGTCGTTGACGCGGCCGCGGGCGTAGCCGTCCTTGCGGGCGATGACCGCGTGCATGCCGGGTTGGACCGAGTGGAGCTTCGCGGTGCCGTCGGCGGCGGTGGGCACGCGCGAGCGGCGCTCCCCGAGTTGGCCGCCGAACCGCGACACGGAATCGGTGCGGCCGCCGGAGTACCCGAGCGCGCGGATCTGGTGGACGTTGTCGTCGCCTTCCTCGCGCACGAGCGTCCACGCCTCGGCGACCGCGCCGGTCACCGGTTGCCGCGTCGCGGCGTCGAGCACCGTGACGACGAGGTCGAGCGACTTCTCGAGACGGACGAGGATGCCGGTCGCGGAGCCGTGCTCGGACAGCACGAACCGTTCGGAACGGCCGGCGCCGTAGCCCGCGGCGGTCGCTTCGACGACGAACGTTCCGCTCGCCTCGAGGCCGTACTTGAAGCGACCGTCGTCGAACAGGTCGACCTGGTCGTCGTTGCCCCAGAACTGCTCGAGCTCGGCGTTCGGGTTGTCGCGCTCCCACGGCGGGATCCAGTGCAGGCGGATCGACTCGGGTTTCACCGGCGCGCCGCTCTGGGCGTCGACGACGAGCCCTTCGATCCAGTTCGCGCGCGTCATCGGGAACTCGAGCGGCGGACCGCCGGCGTCGATCTCCTTGTAGGCGCTCATGTAGCCGGGGGCGTCGACGTTCAATTGGTACTTGCCCGGCGACATCGAACCGAACTCGAACGTGCCGTCGGCCGCGGTGACGGTCGATCCGCCGATCCAGACGCCGTTCCAGCCGTCTTCCTCCGTCTGCTGCTTGCTGGCCCAGATCGACGCGTTCGCGATCCCGCGGCCCGATTCGTCGTAGACGCGGCCGCTGATCATCGCGGACGGGATGACGACGAGTTCGAGGTCGTCGACGTCGTCGCCCTCGACGAATTCGCGCTGGACGGCGTCCTTCAGCGCGTAGCCCTTCGCGTCGAGTTGGATCTGCTGCTGTCCCGGGTAGACGATGCCGGCGTCGAACGCGCCCTTGGCGTCGCTGACGACGTCGTGGGCGTCCCAGCTCCAGCCGACCGTGATGCGCGCGTTCGCGACCGTGCCGCCGGCTTCGGTGCGGACGGTGCCGCGGACGCGCGCGCCGGCGCGGAGCGCGATGTCACCGACCTCGAACACGAGCTTCTCCAGCGCTTCGACGCCCCAGCGCTGGCCCATCAGGCCGTCCTTCGTTTCCGCGACGACCATGTAGTCGTCCGACGGCACGACTTCGATGATCGTGAATCGGCCGAGCTCGTCGCTGACGGCGGAGCGGGCGAAGCGACCGCCGCGCTTCGCGTCGAACTCGACGCCGAACTTCGTCGTCTCTTTCAACGACACGCGGCGGACCGCGTGGACTTCGACGCCCGCGAGCGGCTTGCCGTCACGGCCGATGATGCGACCGCTGAAACCGCACGCATCCGGCGGAATGGCCGGCTTCGCGGATTCGTCCGTCGGCTCGACCGGCGCAGGATCCGCGGTCGTTTCGGCGCGGTCGACGTCCGCCGAGCCGTCGGCCGGCGCCGCGAGCTCGCCGTCGTCCTCCGCGTTCGCGCCACTCTTCGCTTCGGTCGTCGCGCGCGCTTGCAGCGCGGAGGTTCCTTCTTCCGTGAACAACACGAACACGACCGCTGCAACCAGCACGATCCCGAACAGCGCCATGACGACGCCAAGCGGTACGGCCCCCCGCTGTCTTTGCATCGGAAGACTCCCTCGATCGAACGGCTCGTGGCTGCGAACGGATTTCCCGGTCGGATGGTACCCCGGTGTGGGGAGGCAGTGACTGGTGCAGACGGTCGAGAGGGGGGAAACGGCGGGAAAAATGTGAGTGGGTTTGGGGCGGTTCGCGCTGGGAGCGGGAGGGAGCGAACGGGACTGAACGGGACCGAACGGGATTGAACGGGATTGAACGGGATTGAACGGGACTGAACGGGACTGAACGGGACCGACCGAACGGGACTGAACGGGATCGAATGGGATCGAACGGGAATGAAACCGGGAATGAACTGGCGACTCGCTTTTCGTACCGCTCGCCGGATCGCTTCTTCTTAGTGCGGTTGGTGGGGGTGATGGTTTTCGGGGGCCGTTCGTAGGGTGAGGAGGGCTACCTCCGCCGGGGCTCCTACCCGCAGCGGCAGCATCAGCACGCCGATGCCTCGCGTGACGAACACGCTTCGGTCGTCGACCTTGGCGAGGCCCGGTGCGTGCGCGCTGCGCATCGAGCCGCCGAAGATGCTGCGACCTCCGACGACGATCTGGCCGCCGTGCGTGTGACCCGACAGCACCAGCGCGACGCCTTTGCCGCCGACGCGATCCACGACGTCCGGATGGTGCGCGAGCAGGATCGCCGGCGCATCGCCGCGGCCTCGCATCGCCGCATCGACGTCGACGACCTTGCCTTCCTCGACGTCCTCGATGCCGGCGAACCACAGCCGCTGGCCGCCGCGCTCCAGCGCGACGCCCGCGTTGCGCAGCGTCGTGATGCCGAGCGTCGCGAGCTCGGCCGCGAACTCCGCTTCGCGGCGCTGGCGGTAATCGTGATTGCCGAACACCGCGAATCCGCCGAGCGGCGCGCGCAGCTTCGCCAACGCAGGCGACAGACTCTTCGCTTCGTCGATCGCGTGCGTGATGTAGTCGCCGGTGAGGCAAACCACGTCGGGCGCGAGTTCGTTCGCCACCGCGACCACGTCGTCGAGCGATCGCGCGTCGAGGAACGGACCGGCGTGGAAGTCCGACAGGTGCAGCAGCTTCAACCCATCGAACGCGCGGGGCAGGCCGGGGATGACGATCTCGCACTTCGTGATCGCGAGGCGGTCGCGCCGCAGTTGGCGCCGATAGAGCGCCTTGCCGCGCAGGACGACTGCACAACACCACTCGACGGCGTAGATCAGCTTCAACACGAAGCGCGGATACCGGCGCGGAGTGCGGTGCATGAGCGCCAGTCTATGGCTTGCGGCTCGCGGGGGCTCGCGGGCGCCCGCGTGCGTGGCGGGGGCGCCTCGTGGCCCGCGGACCCACGCGTGCCGAGCGCGTCACACCGGCTCGACTCGTCTTCCGGCTCCACCGGTACGGGATGAAGCACTTCCGACGCAGTCGCTGGCTACACTCCGCGCAGTGATCGCCTTCGAGACGACCCACTCCGCGAATCCACCACCGATCGTTCCCCGCGCGGTGCGACTGCCCGA
>JAEUIB010000234.1 GCA_016795255.1 Planctomycetota bacterium | reverse complement strand
ATGACGGACACCCGTGACGAACATCCTCGGCGAGCCGGCTCCGATCCGGCCCGAAGACTCCGGAGGTGGAGCGTGCGCGTCGTATTCCTGCAGAAGTTCCTGCCGCAAGAAATGCTCGGCATCGCGTACCTGTCGGGGGCGCTGAAGCGAGCCGGTCACGAATCGAAAGTTCTGCTGCTGCCCGATGCAGATTGGGAGACGAAGTTGCGGGCGTTGCGGCCCGACCTGTTGGCGGTGTCCGCGACCACCGGCGACCACGTCTTCTACGCGAAGGTCGCGGAGCGCGCGAAACAGCTGGTCGGCGCCAAGACCGTGTTCGGCGGCGCGCATCCGACGTTCGTGCCGGACATGGTGCGTGAGTCGGCCGTCGACTACTTGTGCCGCGGCGAAGGCGAGGCCGCGCTGGCCGAACTCGCGACGCGCCTCGAGACCGGACGCGACGCGTCGGACATCCGCAATCTGTCGTTCAAGCGTGACGGCGACGTCGTCCACAACCCGCTGCGCCCGCTCGTCGACGACCTCGACGCGCTCGGCTTCCCCGACCGCGAGCCGCTGTACGAGGCGTCGCCGCTGTACCGCGACTGCGAGCGCAAGATCTTCCTCACGCAGCGCGGCTGCCTGTACTCGTGCTCGTTCTGCTTCCACCACGCGTGGCGCGACAAGCTCTACGCGGCGAAGTCGAAGGAGTACCTGCGCAAGCGCTCGGTCGAGCACGTGCTCGCCGAACTCGACGACGTGCGATCACGCTGGCCGCTGCGCTTCGTGCACTTCCTCGACGACATCTTCAACGTCGACGACGCGTGGCTCGAAGAGTTCTGCGCGAAGTACCCGGGGCGCATCGGCATCCCGTTCGACGTCATCCTGCGCACGAACCTGACCACGCAACGGCACGTGAAGATGTTGCGATCGGCCGGCTGCATCTCGGCCCGTCTCGCGTTCGAGGCCGCGAGCGACCACGTCCGCAACAAGGTCTACCGCAAGGGCACGTCGCTCGACGACCTGCGCAACTCGGCGCGCTTCGTCAAGGCGGAGGGCATCCGGCTGACGACGCTGAACCTGCTCGGCGCGCCGGGCGCGACGCTCGACGACGAGCTCGCGACGCTGCAGTTGAACGTCGACTGCAAGGTCGACCATCCGCTGTGCTCGCTGCTGCAGCCGTATCCGCAGACCGACATCGACGACATCACGCGCGAGATGGGCTTCGCGGTCGACCGCCTCGACGCGTTCCCGGAGAAGTTCAATCGCACGACGTCGATCGCGTTCACGGACCGCACGCGCGTCGAGAACCTGCACAAGCTGTTCCCGATCGTCGTGCGCTTCCCGTGGCTGATGCCGTTCGTGCGCCGCGCGATCGGCATCCGCATGTTCTCGAAGCTCTACCTCGCGCTGTACCTGCTGTGGACCGAGTACCTCGTCTGCGAGCAGAACCGGCTGTTCTCGAAGGTCACGGGCAAGAGCGGGTTCTCGACGTTGCCGATCGTCGATCTCGTGCGCCGCGTGCTGACGAAGGGCGCGATCAAGGTCAAGGAAGCGCTGTTCGGCCGCCGCTTCTCGTCCGACAAGCTCAAGCTGACGATGGAGACCGACACGATCGCCCATGCCGACGGTTGACAGGCTGTTGAAGTGATCGGAGATCTCCCGCGTCGTCCGACTCCGCCGCCGACGTCGCCGACTCAACCCGTCAGGCCGACTTCGCCCTCGAGCGCGAGCCCCTTCAGCCACGCGTTGACCTGCGTGACGACCTCGTCGTTGAGGCTCGCTCCGAGCCCGGCGTGCCAGCCCGCCGAATGCGGCGACACCAGCACGTTGCCCTTCGCGAGCAGCGCCGCCGAGTCGACCCACGGTTCGCTGGCGAACACGTCGAGTCCGATGCCGCCAAGGCGCGTGTCGGCGAGCAGCGCGGCTTCGTCGACGCATTCGCCGCGCGCGGTGTTGACCAGGATCGCGCCGGGCTTCATCGCCGCCAGCGCCGCGGCGTCGATCATGCGGCGCGACGTCTCCGTCAACGAGCAATGCAGCGTGACGACGTCGGCGCGCGCGAGCGCTTCGGCGAGCGTCGGCGCCGCCGGCAGGATCGGATCGCAGGCGAGGACGGTCGCGCAGAGGGCTTGCCAGACTTCGCTCGCACGCCGTCCGATCACGCCTTGACCGAGTACGGCGACGGTCAGCGTCGAGAACAGCGGGATCGGCCAGGCCTTGACGTCCGCGCGCATCCAGCGTCCCGCGGCGGCGGCGGCGGTCGTCAGCGGCAAGCGACGCTGCAGCGCCGTCGCCATCGCCAGCGACGTGTCGACGACGGCGTCGCGCCGCGAGCGCGCGCACCGTGCGACGCGGATGCCGCGTTCCCGCGCCGCGCCGAGATCGATGTGGTCGTAGCCCGACGTCGTCGTGACGACGAGCTTCAGATCCTTCAGCCAATCGAACGCCTTCGCGCCGACTTGCATCTTGCTGTTGACGACGACGACCTGCGTCTCCGCGCTCGGCGCCGCGTCGGCCCCGACGTGCGTCACGGTCAGATCGAGCGCGGCGAGGCGATCGCGCAACGCATCGGCCTCGGCGGCGGCAACGTGATCGGAAGGACCCCACAGCGCGACGTGCATGGCGGGCGATCGCACGGAGGCCACGGCACGTTGTCAAGGCGGGGGAGACCCGGCGGCGTCTCGCATGTGCCGCAGCGGCGGATCTCGCCCGAACGTCGCCGAGTCGTCCGTCGCCCGGCATACTGCGCGCCCGATGTCCCCTTCGATCCCTCTCGCGCGTGCGGCGCCGTGGCTGACGGCGATCGCGGTGTGCGGCGGCCTCGCGTTCGACGCGTGGCTGCCGCGCGTCGGGCATTCCGTCGCGAACGGCTTCGTGCTGGCCGTGTTCGCGATCGCGCTGAAGCTCGCGACGGCGCACGAGCGGCGCTCGCTGTTCGTCTGCGTCGTGCTGGCGACGCTCGGCGAGATCTTCCTGTGCTTCGGGTGGGGGATCTACTCGTACCGGCTCGGCAACCTGCCGCTGTTCGTGCCGGCGGGGCATGCTCTCGTGTTCGCGACCGGACAGGCGCTGGCGCAGCGCGTGGGGCCGCGGTTCGTGCGCGGCGTGTTCGTCACGAGCCTGGTCGGCACGCTGACGCTCGCCGCGGCGGGCTTCACGGTCGACGTGCTGTGGTTCGTGCTCGTGCTCGTGTGCTGGATGCACCGCGTCGGCCGGCCGCTGTACGCGGTGATGCTGCCGCTCGCGCTGTCGGTCGAGATCCTCGGGACCGCGGTCGGCTCGTGGCGCTGGCACGAGTCGATCCCGTACTTCCCGCTGACGTCGTTCAACCCGCCGCTGCTCGCCGGTTCCTTCTACTGCATGCTCGACCTGCTCGTGCTCGGCGTGGGGCGACTGTGGTGGGCGCGCTCGCGCGCGAAAAGCGCCGAGGTCGCGACGTGAACGACGCGCCGCCGCGCGAGCTCGGCCCGGGCGGTGCGTTCGCGCTGGCGCTCGCGATTGCCTGCATCGGTGAGGCGATCGTCGCGCACGACGGCGAGTACTCGCGGCGCGGCTTGGCGTGGCTCGCGGCGGCGCTGATCGGCGTGGTGTTCGCGCTGCGGCCGAGCGGCGTGCTCGAGCGGATGGACGCGCGCAGCGTCACGCGCATGCTCGGGACACTGGTCGGCCTCGGGTTCTTGCGCCTGCTGTCGCTGCCGCCGAGCGGACGCTTCGCGTGGTCGAACGATTTGCGTCCGACCGACGTCGACGGCACGACCTTCCATGGGCTCGTCGCGAGCGCGCTCGCGCTCGGAGTGCTCGCGTTCTGGCTGCGCGAAACGTGGCGGCGCGTGCTCGTCGGCGCGTCGTGCGTGGTGTTCGTCGCGGCCGGAGCTTGGGTGATCCGCGCGTCGCCGTACTCGGACGCGGAGCCGCGCATCGACGTGATGCTGATCCAGCAGGAGAGCGCGTCGGCGCTGCTGCGCGGCGAGAACCCGTACGCGCTGACGTTCCGCGACATCTACGAGACCGAGCGCGCGGACAAGCCGTCGGTCTACGGCGAAGGCTTGGTCGCGAACGGGCGCCTGCGGCACGGGTATCACTATCCGCCGGTCTCGCTGGTCGGGGGAACGCTCGGCTTCGGACTGCTCGGAGACGTGCGGTACGCAGCGCTCGCCGCGATGGCGCTCGTCGGATTGCTGCTGTACGTCGCGTCACCCGGGCGCATCGGGCTGCTGCTCGCGCTCGCGTGGTGGTTCCAGTCGCGCGGGTTCTTCGTGCTCGGCCGCGGCTGGACCGATGCGTACGTCGTGCTCGCGTTCGTCGGTTGGAGCGTCGCGCACGCGCGAGGTTCACGGCTCGCGCCGTGGTTGCTCGGCCTGCTGTTCGTCAGCAAGCAACACCTGATCGTGCTCGCTCCGCTGTTGCCGCTGGTGCTGACCGGAACCAAGAAGGAGCGCGTCGCGTACCTCGGTCGCTCCGCGATCGCGGCGGCGCTCGTGCTCGCGCCGTTCGTCGCGTGGGATCCGCGCGCGTTCTTCCACTCGGTCGTCGACGTGCACCTCGCGCAGCCGTTCCGCTTCGACGCGCTGAGCTTCACCGCGTGGCTCGCGAACACGACCGGCGTCGTCGTCGGCTCTTGGCTCGCGTTCCTGCTGCTCGTGCCCGCGTACGCGTTCGCGTGGCGGTTCGCGCCGCGCGGCGTCGCCGGCTTCGCGCTCGCGAGCGCGTTCGTGCTGCTCGTGTTCGTCGCGTTCAACAAGCAGGCGTTCGCGAATTACCTCCACGCGATCGTTGGGATCGGGTTGGGCGGGTTCGCGACGAGTCCCGTCGATCAAGCGCCATCGAGCAAATACGACACGACGTCCGCCGCGGAGTAGTGAGTTCGGCCGCGGAGGAACGTGCCGAGAGTTCGCAATTCGTCGCCGCTGGTGACGATCGGTGGTTCGGTCGTGCCTTCGGGACGCGTCTGGCCGAGGTCTGCCGCCGCGAACAGCGCGTTGCATAGACAACGCCTGCCGATCGTCGCTTCGATCGATCCGCCTTTGCGCACCCAGGATTCGACCGGTTCGCCGGGACAGCGGTAGCCGATGGAGCCGTCCGCCAGCGCATACGCTTCCCGCAAGTATCCGAGGTCGCAGTGCCGGTGCCGCGTCCCGTGCGCGTCGGGCGCGGAGCCAGCGGCGTCGTTCCACTCGACGATCTTGAACGGGTAGCCCGTCGGTGAGGCGCGGGGATCGGTGCGGACGCGGGCATCCCCGGCGAGCACGTGTTCGAGGACTTGCCGTTTCAGCGCGTCCGAGAAGCCGGATTCGTCGCAGAACGCGAACAGTGTCCCGACTTGGATCCCCGCGGCTCCGGCAGCTCGCGCGGCCGCGAGCGCGCCGGGATGCCCTTGTCCGCCCGCGATCCAATACGGCAAGCCGAGCGCCGCGATCTGCGCCAGATCGGCGGTGTCGCGATCGCCGTAGATCGGTTGGCCGTCGGCGTCCACGCGAAGCGTCCCGCGCGGCGGCGCGTTGTGACCTCCGGCCGAAGGGCTTTCGATGACGAAACCATCGATCCGTCCGTTCGACTTCCGAGCAAGCGTCGTCGCCAGGACGTGGCTCGAGACGATCGGCAGGAACTGCGGGCGAAGCAGCGGCGCGGGCAAGGGATCGAAATGGTGCGACGGATCGAATTCCAGGCGCACCTCGGACCGCGGGTCGCTGCCGGTCACGTCCAGTCGCAGCGTGGCCGGGCGATGGTCGGCGAGCTGGTCGAGGGCGCGAGGGATCTCGCGCGGGATCCCGGCACCCATGATCACCACGTCGACGCCGGCGAGCATCGCTCCGTACAGGGTCGGGAGCGTCGGGATCTGCACCTTCGTCAACAGATTGATGCCGATCGGTCGATCGTGGCCATGCTTGGCGAGGAACACCTCGACGAACGCGGCGACCATCGACCACGCGGAACGATGCGGCGACTCGCCGTGCCGAGGACGCGGCAACAAGCGATACGGTTGCCCGGGCGCGCGGCCTCGCGGCTGGTGGAAGCGCTCGATGACCGCTGCCGCAACGGAGCGGAGCGGGAAGTGATCCAGCGCGCGCCGGACGTCTCCGCCGGCATCGCCGTCTTGCAGTCGTCGGACCAGCACCGAATCGATTCCGGTTCCCGAAACGACTCCGAGTTGTCCGGTCCGCGCGACGGCTCGCGCCAGTTTCCAACCGGAGACGGCTACGCCCATTCCGCCTTGGACGATGGCCGGGGATTGCGACGTATGGTCCATCCGGCCGAGTGTAGTGCTGTGGACGACGTCACAGTGCGAGGTCCGGAGTGCGAAGTCGCCGCACCTCGAACGGGAACGCGGCGGTCGCGAGCGAACTCGCGACCGCCGCGTCGATCGATCAAGTGGTGCGCATCAAGTCGCGCGCATCAGGTCGTGCGCATCAGGTCGTGCGCATCAGGTCGTGCACATCAGGGCGTGATCGGCAACGACACGTGGTTGTCGCACGCCGGGAAGCCACCGGTGCGGATCGCCTGCGCGTGGACCGTGACTCCGACCGCAGCCGGCGCCAGCGGGACGACCGTCGAGAACGCGATCGAACCGGAGCCCGGGAACGCGCCGATCGGCGTCGGCGTCAGGAACATCAGACCCGGATCGAGGTCGAACGTGCCCGCGAACGAACCCGACGAGATCGGCGTCGGAGCCAGTCCGAACGACGCCGCGAGCAGCAGCGTCTCACCGGGCGAACCACCGGCTTCGAGCGTGAACGTGCGACCGATCGACGTCGTGCCGAACATGCGGAAGCCCTGCGCGCCGCGATCGAGGCTGTAGCCCTCGCCGCCGTTGCCGAAGTTGTTCGCGTGGACGGCTTTCGTGCCCGCGACGAGGAATTGACCGTCGCCCGACAGATCGCAATCGAACGGCGAGCCGGGCGTGTCGATGCTCGCGACCGGAACGTTGCCGACGTCGCGATCGAACAGCATGACCTCGGGATGGGCGTTGTTGCCGCTGCCCCAGGTCGCGACCGCGATGAACTTGCCGTCGTCGGAGACCGACACGGTCTGCGGCGAATCCTGCACCGAACCGATCCCGTTGCTGACGAAGCGCCACTTCAAGATCGCCGTCGTCGGCGTGAGCGACCAGCAATCGATGCGCATCTTGTTGAGGTTGGTCGCGTCGTACGCGGCCGCGACGAACGTCGAGCCGTCCGCCGACACGTCGCACGCGGACGCGACGAAGAACCCGAAATTCTGCGTGTCCTTGAAGTTCAGGATGCGGTTGTACGTGCCGCCCGACTTCTTCCACACGCCGACGTCGAAGCCGCCACGGACGAACGTGTCGCCGTCGCCGTCGATCGCGTGCGCGTCGACCGAGACCGTCGTCGTGTCCACGTGGATCGGCGCGCCCGTCGTCGCGTCGAACAGTTGATCCGTGTTCTGCGTCGCGAGCAGCACGACCTGACCGTCGGCCGAGATGTCGTGCTCGCGGAACGCGGAGAACGCGGACGGCGCGGCGACGATCGTCGTCACGAACACGAGCCCGGCGCCGCCGACCGTGTCGTAGACGTCGACGCTGCCGATGCCGGCCAAGTCCGTGTAGCCGATCGCGATGCGCTCGCCGTCGTCGCTGATCGCGACTTCGACGTCGCCTTGCGTCGGAACGAGGACGCTCGCGACCGCGACCGGCGAGAACCCCGAGTACAGGCGCACTTCGAACAGCCCGTTCGGGAAGTCGCGGTTGACGACGGCGCAGACCGGCGCCTTGTCCGCGGCCGCGACCTCGACGTAGTCGGCATTCGGCAGCACGTCCTCCCAGATCGGCAGCGCCGGCGCCTGGTCGTCGGTCGTCGACACCAGGGTCACGCGCTCGGCGTTCTGGTTCTGGCCGAGCCAAGCGAACGTGCCGCGATTGCCGACCGAGACGTCCTGCGTGATCCACGGGCCGGCGACGCCGTTCGGGTACGTCCAGCGCAGGCTCGACGCCGACGGGTTCGGATTCGGGAAGGTCGCGGCGAAGACGCCGCCCTTCGTCCGCGGGAGCGTCGTCGTCTTCGTGAAGACGCCCTGCGGCGTCACGTACTGGATGGTCTGCGTTTCGATGGCGCCGGCCACCGCCGACGACAGCAGGAGGACGAACGATGAAGTCAACAGCATTGGGAGAGTCCCCTCGTTGGTGAGAAGCAGCGATGCGAAGCGGGCTTGAGCGGAAGGTAGCGGATCGACGCGGGGGTGCGCGAGGGAGGAGGGAAGTTGAGGGGCTGGGGAAAGGGATGCGACGGATGCGAGGGACGCGAGGGACGCGAGGGACGACGAGGGACGCGAGGGATGCTTGGGATGCTTGGGATGCTTGGGATCGAACCCGCTCAGCATGATGGTTTGGCGGTGACCGCGATGACCGCTTCGATCGCTGCTTCCAGGCCTAGCTTCGATGTATCGACGCGGTGGTGCGCTCTTGCGTAGAGCGGCGCTCTCGTGCGTAGCAGCGTCCGCAACTCCGCCATCGCCTGCGGCTTGCCCTGCATCGGTCGCCGGTCTCCCTGCGCGACGACGCGATTCCAATGGTCCTCCGGCTTCGCCTCGAGCCAGACCACCGCGCACTGCGTGGACAGCAGCTGCCAACTCTCCGGCTCGGTGACGATGCCGCCGCCCGCCGCGAGCACGAGCTTGCCGCGCTTCGCGAGCACCTCGCGCAGTACGCGCAGCTCGAGTCGGCGGTAGTAGTCCTCGCCGTGGATCGCGAACAGATCGGCGAGGCTCATGCCCGCTGCGCGTTCCACTTCGCGATCGAGTTCGACGAACGTCGCCTTCGTGCGCGCTGCGGCCTTCTTGCCGATCGTCGTCTTGCCGGCGCCGCGCAGCCCGATCAGCGCGATCTTGTCGGCGTTCGCCGGCGCCTTCGCGCGCGACTCCAGCCAATCCAGCGTCGGCGTCACCGCCGAGTCCGGCAACGCGGCCAGCGCCGCCGCCAAGCGCATGCGCTCCGGGGATGCCGTGGCTCGCGGATCGTCCGCGTCCGTGACGAGTTCCGCCAGCGTCGCGTCGAGCGCCTTCGCGACCGCCGCGAGGCGCGCGACCGAGATGTTGCCTCGCCCCGCTTCGAGCTCGCGGAGGAACCGCTCGGACACGCCCGACGCCTTCGCCAACGTGCGCAACGTGAGGTCGCGGGCTTGCCGCGCCGCTCGGACGCGGGTGCCGATCGCGAGCAACAGCGGGTCGAGGGGCGGGGGCATCTCGGGGGTCGACATGGGCGCGGCACTATACTGCCGACGGCGCTGTGAGCAACGAGCGAATCGGCAAGATACTGCTTGCCCCTTCCCACCGATCCGCTACCGTTTTCCCGCCATGAAGACGGAAAACCTCCAGCGTCATCCCGACTCCTACATCCACTGGAAGCTCGACATCCAGGGCCCGATCGCCTGGATGCGCATGAACGTCCAGACGGAGAGGGGGTTCCGGCCGGGCTACATCCTGAAGCTGAACAGCTACGACCTCGGCGTCGACCTCGAACTGGCCGACTCGATCCAGCGGCTGCGCTTCGAGCACCCCGAAGTGAAGGTCCTCGCCTTCACGTCGGCGCAGGACCGGATCTTCTGCTCCGGCGCGAACATCTTCATGCTCCAGAGCAGCACGCACGCGTTCAAAGTGAACTTCTGCAAGTTCACGAACGAGACGCGCCTGTCGCTCGAGGAGTACGCGAAGGAGAGCGGCGTCCGCACGCTGGCGGCGCTGAACGGCACCGCGTCCGGCGGCGGCTACGAACTCGCGATCTCGTGCGACGAGATCCACCTGATCGAGGACGGCAACGCGGCGGTCTCGCTGCCCGAAGTGCCGTTGCTCGGCGTGCTGCCCGGCACCGGCGGCCTCACGCGCCTCGTCGACAAGCGCAAGATCCGCCGCGATCTCGCCGACGTGTTCTCGACGCTCGCCGAAGGACTGCGCGGTCCGCGCGCCGTGAAGTGGGGCCTCATCGACGCGTCGCACGCGAAGAGCAAGTTCGACGACAAGGTGAAGGAGCGCCTCGCGCAGATCGCCGCCTCGGCGACGAACGCGAAAGTCGGCGCCGGCATGAAGTTGACGCCGATCGAGGCGACCGGCGACGAACGCACGCGCAAGTACCAGTACGTGACGCTCGAAGTCGACGACGCCGGTCGCGTCGCGACGATCACGATCGACGCACCGAGCTCGCCGCAGCCGACGACTCCCGACGAGCTGCGCAAGGTCGGCGACCAGGCGTGGATCGTGAAGGCGTGGCGCGAACTCGACGACGCGATCTTGCAGTTGCGTCTGATGAACGAGACCGTCGGCGTGATCATCCTGAAGACGCGCGGCTCCGCGGACGCGGTGCTCGCGGCCGACAAGCTGCTGCTCGACCACGGCTCCGATTGGCTCGTCAACGAGGTCCGGTTGCTGGTCGCCCGCGTGCTGCGTCGCGTCGACAACACGTCGAAGTCGCTGTTCGCGATCGTCGACGAGGGCTCGTGCTTCGTCGGTTCGCTGTTCGAGCTCGCGATCGCGTCCGACCGCTCGTTCATGCTGAACGACGGCGACGGCAAGGTCACGCTGCGCGTGTCGCCGATGTCGGACGGCCGGCTGCCGATGAGCCACGGCATCTCGCGCCTTCAGTGCCGCTTCCTGCGCGACCCTCCTCAAGTCGCGCGCGTGCTCGAGCACACCGAGGCGCTCGATGCCGACGCCGCCGACGAGCTCGGCCTCGTGACGTTCACGCCCGACGACATCGACTGGGAAGACGAAGTCCGCATCGCGATCGAGGAGCGCGCGAGCTACTCGCCCGACGCGCTGACCGGCATGGAACAGAACTTGCGTTTCGCGGGCGCCGAAAGCGTCGAGACCAAGATCTTCGGACGGCTCTCGGCGTGGCAGAACTGGATCTTCACCCGACCCAACGCGACCGGCGAACACGGGGCCCTGACGGCCTACGGCAAGCCGGTGCGTCCAACCTTCGATTGGAAGAGGACCTGATGAGCACCGTCGACCTCCTCGCCAAGATCCCGAACAACGTCGACCTC
This sequence comes from Planctomycetota bacterium, assembly GCA_016795255.1. Lineage (GTDB taxonomy): Bacteria > Planctomycetota > B15-G4 > B15-G4 > JADJEK01 > JADJEK01. The sequence goes on along the minus strand of JAEUIB010000234.1, from coordinate 2,352 downwards.
AAGGGCGACAAGAAGCTCCAGCGCGCGCTCGAAGAGTGGCAGCCGGAGTACCTGAAGTGGTGGCACGAGACCGGCCCCGCGCTGCATCAGGACAAGGACGTCTGGCTGCGCACCGCGATCGACGTCACCGCCGAAGGCTGGGCGCAGTTCGACTACGTGCGGACGCCCGATTACCGCTGGGGCATCTTCCTCGCCGACGCAGTGCCGGATCGCAAGGTGCAGTGCGGCGATCACTTCGGTCAGCCGGCGTGGCAGGAAGTGCCCGGCGAGTACCGCAACATGCTGCGCCGCATCATCGTCACGCAGGCCGACACCGAGCCGGCGTCGGTCGAACAGCAGCGCTGGCTCGCGCAGACCGCGCCGTCGCTGATGGACATGCGCAACCTGTTCCAAGTGAACGTCGAAGAAGGCCGTCACCTGTGGGCGATGGTCTACCTGCTGCACAAGTACTTCGGCAAAGACGGGCGTGAGGAGGCCGACGAGCTGCTGCGCCGTCGCGCCGGCGACCCGGACAAGCCGCGCATCCTCCAGGCGTTCAACAACCCGTGCAACGACTGGCTGTCGTTCTACGCGTTCACGATGTTCATGGACCGCGACGGCAAGTTCCAGCTCGCGGCGCTCGCGGAGTCGGGCTTCGATCCGCTGTCGCGCACGTGCCGCTTCATGCTGACCGAAGAAGCGCACCACCTGTCGGTCGGCGAGACCGGCGTCCAGCGCGTCGTCAAGCGCACGGCCGAGCTGATGCGCGAGCATCCGGGCAAGGACCTGCGCAGCTACGGCGGCGTGCCGCTCGACGTGATCCAGAAGATCATCAACTACTGGTTCACGTACTCGATCGACCTGTTCGGCGGCGAGATCTCGAGCAACGCGGCCGACTACTTCGCGTCGGGCATGAAGGGCCGCTTCCGCGAGGAGGCGAAGGAGACCGAGCACACCGGCCTCGATCAGGGCAAGGTGATCCCGGTCGTCCAGGACGGCAAGCTCGTGAACCGCGAAGTGCCGCTGCGCAACGCGATGAACGAGTGTCTGCGCGACGGCTACATCCAGGACTGCGAGCGCGCGCTCGCGATCTGGAACAAGGAGCTGGAGAAGTCCGGCGTCGAGCAGCGCCTGACGCTGCCGAACCGCCGCTTCCACCGTCACGTCGGCGAGTACGCGAACATGTTCTTCGACTACGAGGGCAACCTCGTGGCGAAGGAAGCGTTCGACGCGCGCAAGGCCGCGTGGTTCCTCACGGACGACGATCTCGCGTACCTGCGCTCGATCATGAAGCCGTGCCTGGAACCCGGCAAGGTCGCCGGCTGGGTCGCGCCGCCGCTGAAGGGCATCGGCGGCAAGGACATGAACTTCGAGTACGTCCGGCTGTGATGCGATCCGAGATCGAATGAACGACGGGCTCGGGGCCGTGCGCGGTTCCGGGCCCGTCGTGCGTGATGCGGTGCCGAATCCAAACGGGAGCCCGAGATGGTCGTCGAGCTGAAGTCGTATCTGTGCGGCGAGTGGAAGGCCGGAACCGGCAAGGCCGCGACGCTGTCGAATCCCGCGACCGGCGAAGCGCTGGCGCAGGCGTCGAGCGGTGGTCTCGATCTGAAAGCCGCGCTCGCGTTCGCGCGCGAAGTCGGCGGACCGGCGTTGCGCCAACTGACGTTCGCGCAGCGCGGCGAACTCCTGACGAAGCTCGCGACGCTGATGCACAAGAACCGCGACGCGCTGATCGAGCTCGGCGTGAAGAACGCCGGCAACACGCGCGGCGACGCGAAGTTCGACGTCGACGGCGCCGCGGCCGTGCTCGCCTATTACGGCGAGTTCGCGAAGACGCTGCCCGCGAAGGGCCATTGGATCCCCGACGGCGGCAAGTTGAACCTCGGCATCTCCGAGCGGTTCTCCGGCCAACACGTGTGGGTGCCGATCGACGGCGTGGCGGTCCACGTCAACGCCTACAACTTCCCGGCCTGGGGGTTGATGGAGAAGGCGGCGTGTTCGTGGCTCGCGGGCGTCCCGGTGCTGAGCAAGCCCGCGACGTCCACCGCGCTGATGGCGCATCGTCTCGCCGAACTCGTGATCGACAGCGGCCTGCTGCCGCGCGGCGCGTTCTCGTTCCTCGCGGGCCCGGCCGGCGACCTGATGCAGCACGTCGACGAGCGCGACGCCGTCGCGTTCACCGGCAGCAGCGGCACCGGCGCGTGGATGCGCTCGCTCGAGCACGTGCGTGCGAAGTCGGTGCGCTTGAACGTCGAGGCGGACTCGTTGAACGCCGCGATCCTCGGCCCCGACGCCGAAGCGGGCTCCGAGACGTTCGAGCTGTTCGTCGGTGACGTGTTCCGCGACATGACGCAGAAGGCTGGCCAGAAG
>JAEUIB010000217.1 GCA_016795255.1 Planctomycetota bacterium | reverse complement strand
CGTCGCCGTCGAAGTCGCCGACGAAGCCCGTGAAAACATCGTTGGAAAGCGACGTCGGACCGGGAAAGCGGGCGATGAGGTCTTGCGAGTTCGCGGTGGAACCGAGCCACAGACTCGTCGCCAGCAGCAAGCTTCCGCGCGCGGTGCGGTGGTTCATCGGTGCGGCCCCTTCAGGACGTCGTCGTGCGAGGCAGAGTACGCGACAACTCGGCGTCGAGGATCTCCTGCGACGGCGAAGGATCGGGTCTCGAGGTACGCGCGCACCCCGTGGCGAAACCTGCCTTCACCCGGCCGGCTGCAGCCGCGTGGGCCTCGTCGGAGCGACACGCCCAGTCGCCGGGCCTCCCACCGCTCTCACATCGCGAAGAACCGATCGTCCTTGCCGAGCAGCTTGTGCTGCGGCACGAGGATCTTCTTCTCCGGGTCGTGGACGACGCGGCCGCAGACCTGCGCCGGCATCGGGAACTCGCGCAGGATCGACAGGGTCTGGTTCACGTGGTCCTGCGGCACGACGAAGAACATGCCGATGCCCATGTTGAACACGCGGTACATCTCGGTGGCCGGGACGTTGCCGCGCTTCGCGATCTCTTGGAACAGCGGCGCGGGCTCGGGCAGTTGATCGAGCACGAAGCCGACCGGCGCGTCGACGCGGTTCATGTTGAACAGGCCTTCGCCGGTGATGTGCAGGATCGCGTGCAGCGGCACGCGCGCGCGCTTCAGCGCCTTGAACTCCTTGACGTAGATGCGCGTCGGCTCGAGCAGCGCGGCGCCGACGGTCGTGCCGAGTGAGTCGAGGTACGTGTCGACCTTCAGGCCGGCTTGTTCGAACAGCACGTGACGCGCGAGCGTGTAGCCGTTGCTGTGCAACCCCGAGCTGCCGACCCCGATGACGACGTCGCCCTCGCGGCACTGGCGCCCGAGGTTGACGTCCGCGAGGTCGACGAGGCCGTACGCCATGCCGGCGAGGTCGAGGCCCGAGCCCGGCGAGTGGCCCTTGATCATGTCCTTCAATTGCGCGAGCTCGCCGCCGGATATGCAGATCTCGGCCTGCTCGGCGCCGTCGTACAGGCCCTTGCCGATCTGCTCGCCGACGTCGGGCTCGGTGTCCTCGACGGCGAGGTAATCGAGCATGCCGATCGGCTCGGCGCCGACGCAGATGACGTCGTTGACGTTCATCGCGATGCAGTCGATGCCGATCGTGTCGTACTTGCGCATCTGTTCGGCGACGAGGATCTTCGTGCCGACGCCATCGGTCGACACCGCGAGCCCGAGCCCGCGACCGAGATCGACGACGGACGCGTAGTAGCCGATGTCGAGCACGGGCCGGCCGATTCCCGGCCGGAACTTCGACGTCTTCTGGACCCAGCCGACGAGCCCGGCCAGGAACGCGTCCGCGCGCCCGGTATCGACCCCGGCCTTGCTGTACGCCAGGCCGGATTTCGCGTCGGCGCCACCATCCATCGACCGTTGTCCGGACATCGCCTCACCTCGAGCAACGAGAAGTGGCGCAGGGTAGCAGCCGGTCGCGCGGAGTACGGGGAGTCCGGGGTTTTCCGAGCGACGAATCCGGACTCCCCGCGAAGCGCGTCTCCGCCCGGACCGCCTGCTGACCCTGCGACGCCAGGACCATGAAAATCCTTCATCGAGTGCTGGATTTTCATGGTATGTGTTGC
>JAEUIB010000445.1 GCA_016795255.1 Planctomycetota bacterium | reverse complement strand
GAGCACCCGACGCCGGCGGCGTAGGCCTCGGCCAAGGTCTCGCCGCGGGCGATTTCGATGGCGATGGCGACGACGATCTCGCGATCGGCGCGCCCGGTACGAACGTGTCCGGCAACGCGAACGCCGGTTCGGTCTACGTCGTGAAGAGTTCGGCGACGGGCTTCGACCTCGGCACCGCGGCGCAATGGCATCAGAACAGCGCGGGTGTCCCTGGCGCGTCCCTGGCCGGCGAAGCGTTCGGCTTCGCGCTGGCAGCGGGCAACTTCGACGGCGATGCGTTCGCGGACCTCGCGATCGGCGTTCCGGGGGAGAACACGCTCGGCTTCGACAACGCCGGTGCGCTGTGCGCAATGCACGGATCGGCGAACGGCATCGTTTCGACGAACAGCATGCTCTGGCACCAGGGCGATGGCAGTTGCCCCGAGTTCCTCGAGGCGGGCGACCAACTCGGCGCGTTCCTCGCCGTCGGTGACTTCGACAAAGATGGCATCGACGACATTGCCGTTGCCGCGCCGACCGAGACCGTGGGCGCCGAAGTCGATGCCGGCGGAGTCATGGTGATGTTCGGCGTGAACGGTGTCGGTCTCGACGACCCGGGCAGCGTCTGGTTCGACCAATCCGACGTCGACATCGCCGACGACGCCGAAGCCGACGATTGGTTCGGCAGCTGCGTCGGAAGTTGAACTCGATCAGGTCTCCCGCACTACGCGTGGCCGCAGGGCCGGCACGAGCTTCGGCACCGCGGCGCGATAGCGCTCGTAGACGGGTCCGTGCAACGCGACGAGATCGCGCTCTTCGTGGACGATCGCGATCAAGATGTACGCGGCGTTCGCGGCCGCGAACACGAGGTGGTCGATCGTCATCGTCGGCGTCGCGAAGAACGTGATCAGCCAACCGACGTACAGCGGATGACGGACTCGCGCGTGCAGCGGATTGAGGCGGAACGTCGGCGGCCGGTGCTCGCGACCGCGCGCGAACGCGACGACCTGCGCGAGTCCGAACAGCTCGAAGTGGTCGATCAGGAACGTCGCGACGAGCACGAGCAGCACGCCGAACACGAACGCGGAGCGCAACGCGATCGCGGCCGCTCCTTCGGTGTGCCAGACGACGGTCGGGATCGGCTGCCAGCTCCACAGCATCACGGCGACGACGACGACGGTCATCAGCACGTACGTGCTGCGCTCGATCGGGGGCGGAACGACGCCCTGGATCGCACGCTTGAACCACGGCCGCGCCATCACCGAGTGCTGGACGCCGAACAGGGCGACGAGTGCGACGTCGATCGCGACCGCGAGCGGCCACGACACGGCAGCCTCGCGAGGCGTCAGCCAGGCGGGAGCGACCCCCGCGAGGAACGCGACGAGCGCGAGGAAACTGCCGAGGAACAGCACGTAGACGACGACGCCGTAAAGCAGGACGAACGCGCGCAGCATCGGAAACTCCCGTCGATGCGAACCGGATGCGACTCCCCTTCGCGTCGGATGCCGCGCGCGGCGGCCAGGTTTTCCGAAAATCTCTTCGTTGTCGCGGAACCCCGGGTGTGCGCGACCGGTCGACGCGCGTGGAGGAACCCGATGCGAAGGGCTTCGAACTCGATCACGGTCGCGGGTTGCG
>JAEUIB010000150.1 GCA_016795255.1 Planctomycetota bacterium | reverse complement strand
AGTCCCCGGGACAGGCGCGGGGACTGGTGCGCACCTGTCCCTCGCCCTCGACGCTCGCGGTTGGGCTTGGCGTTCGCTTGGTCTTGGCGCCTACGTCAGCTCGGACGGGAGGCGGGCTTCCGCTCTTCGGATGTAGTTCGTCGGGTTCGACAGGGCTTCGAGGATGAAGCCTCGGATCGACTTGACGTCGTTCGCGTCGAGCGCCGAGACCAAGCGGCCGGCGTGGCGCGCCGCGATGGGTTCGAAGTCACCTGCCGTGATGCGGTCCTTCTTGTTGAACAGCAGCAACGACGGCTTGTTCTGGAGCTGCAACGCATCCAGCGTCCGCGCGACCGCTTCGATCTGTTCGACGACCGCCGGATTCGACGCGTCCGCGACGTGGATCAGCAAGTCGGCTTCCGACAGGCCCTCCAGCGTCGCTCGGAACGCATTGACCAGGTCCTCCGGCAGATCGCGGATGAAGCCGACCGTGTCCGTCAGCACCGCCGCTCGCTCGCCGTGCCCCAGCCACAACTGCCTCGCCGTCGGGTCGAGCGTCGCGAACAGCAAGTCCTCGGCGAACGCGTCGGCACCCGTCAGCGCGTTGAACAGCGTCGACTTGCCCGCGTTCGTGTAGCCGACCAGCGAGACGACCGCCGTCGACGCTCGCGAGCGCTGCTTGCGCTGCTCGGCTCGGCGCTTCGACAACTGACCGATGCGCGACTCGAGCTCGGCGATGCGGTCGCGCATGTTGCGCTTCGTCAGCTCGGCCTTCGTTTCGCCGACGCCTCGCCCCGAACCGATCCCGCCTCGCACGCGCGCGAGGTTGCCTCGTTCGTTCGAGACCCGCGGGATCAGGTACTTGAGCCTGGCCAGCTCGACCTGCAGCTTGCCGTCCGTCGACCGCGCTCGCTGCGCGAAGATGTCGAGGATCAGCGCCGTGCGATCGATGATCTTGAAGCGCAGGCCGCTCTCGAGGTTGCGCGCCTGGACCGGCGTCAGCTCGCGATCGAACACGATGATGTCGGCGTCCGCGCGCACCGCGTGCAGCTCGACGCGCTCGACGTTGCCCTTGCCCAGGTACGTGCCCGGATCGATCTGGCGCACCTTGATCGCGAGTTTGTCGACGACCTGTGCTCCGGCGGATCGCGTCAGTTCGCAGATCTCGGCGATCGCCTCGTCCTCGCCCGCGCCGTTCTTGTCGAGCAGCGCGACCACCAGCGCCCGCTCGACGTCGCGCGTCTCCTTGACGCGCGGCGCGGCACTCGCGAACTCCTGCTCGAGCGCGGCGATCATGCGGTCGAAGTCGGCCGGCAGGTCGTGGACCGAGACCTCGGGTTGCTCTTCGTACGTCTGCCCCGACGGATTCGGCGGCAACAGGTGCGCGAGCCGGATCGCCCGCGCCGTGTGATTGCCGGCGACGCAGACTTCGACCAGGCAATCGAGGCGGAAGTGCAAGAGGTCCGCGAGATCGTTGCGCGAGATCCGCTGATTGCCGCGTCCGGCCTGGACTTCGTCCAGCACCGTCTCGAGCAAGCGGATGCCGCGCAAGCGCGCGTTCGCCGAGCGCTCGGAGCCCGGATCCGGGACCTCGAGGTGCGTGGCCGTGCCGAGGATGACGCGCACGACGTGACCGGCGCGGTCGACGTAGAGACCGATGCGCCGGTTCAAACGCGACGACAGCGCCGCGAGCTCTTGCGCGAGCTCGACGGTGATGGCTTGTTCGCGTGGGATCCGGCGGCGTTCGAGCCGCTCGAGTTGATCGATGTCGGACCGCTTGAGTCCGAGTGTTTTCCCGTAGATCTGGTGCTTCATGAGGTGGGCGGAGCGTAGCAGCCCGCGGGCGGAAGTCCCGAGATCATTCACCTCACGGGCGCCGCGGCGCTCGCGCGCCTCGCTTCACGGCGCTCGCGGAACGTCGATCTCGGCCAGCGGCGCCACCCGGTCCCCGGCGACCTCGAACAGTCGGATCGTCTCCCCGGTCCGCAAGCCGAGGACGATCACGCTCGCGCCCTTGCGCTCGATGCGACTCAGCACGGGCCTGGCGACGCGCGGATCGAACTCCGCACTGCCGTACGGGAAGTACGTCGCTCCGAGGAACTCCCGCTGCCACTCGAGCACCAGCGGTGCGTTCAACAGCAGGTACGACTCGCGCGCGTCTTCACCGAAGCGGCCGGCGACCAGGTCCGTCGGTGCGAATCGACCGAGGCGGCGCGGGCTGAGCAACGTCTCGAATCGTCCGTCGGCCGACACCTTCATGACGAACGCCGGACCGATGCACGGCGTGACCGCGACGACCGACGTCCCGCGTCCACTGCCGTCGTCGATCGCCCGCAGCCGCACGCCGGCCGACCACGTGTCGCGCTTCGCCGAGCCGGTGAAGCGCGGCTGCCCGGTCGACGACAACAGCAGCAGCCACGGAGCGCCCTCGACCCCGCTGGTGCATACGGCGTACTCGGGATCGCCATCCTCGGTCAGTTGCAGCGGCACCACCTGATAGACCGCGTTTCGCGTCACCATGGTGGGGGCTTCGGAGAGCCGTCGCGTCGAGCCCGCTTCGTCCGCCACGAGCAGCCAGTTCCCGGCGCGATCGGTGATCGGCACGGACAGCAGCAACGAACCGCCGAGCAGCGGGATCTGCGCCAACTCGAAGTTCGCGTCCGGCGTCGGCAGCTCGGCGGAGACGTCGCGCGTCGAACCACTGCGCGGATCGAACAGCCGCAGGCGCGTCGTCCCGTCGACGACCGCCGCGAGCAACACCTCGTCGAGACCGTCCCCGTCGACGTCGGTCGCGATCGACGCGATCGGCCCGCAAGAGCGGAACGGGCGCGTCGAGGCGCGCTGCGTCGACGGAATCCACCCGGCGTCGAGCGCCGCGTCGGCGAGTGCCTCGGCGACGCGACGCGCTCCGTACGCCGTCGTGTGCAACGGATCACGTCCCGGCAGCGGATCGACGTAGACGTCGCCGGAATGCAGGGTGCGGAACTGCGCGGCGACGTCGACGAACCGCACGTTCAATTCCGCCGCGCTGCGCGACACGACGACGTTCTGCTCGTCGAGTCGCGCTGCGACGTCGTGGATCGCCGCCGGCGGAAGCTCGCCGACCGCATCGCCGTCCTTCCACGCGAACCCGTGCGGCTGCGACGCCAGCAACAGCTTCGCGCCGATCTCGCGACACGATGCGGCGAGCTCCGACAGACAGCGCGCATGGTCGGCGGGCGGACAGCGCAGCGGCTGCCAGTCGCTCGTGGCGTCGAACCGGACGCGCGTGTCACGCCTCGCGTCGCGCTGCGCGACGAGCCACTGGACGAACCGCGACGCCTTCAAGCGCCGCACCACGCGCGCCGCTCCGGCGTTCGCCACCGTCGCGCGCTGGCGATCCGTCACTCCGTCCGGTTCGCGCTTCGCGTTGTTGAACCCGAACGACGCGGTGACGATGTCCGGCTTCCAGCGCATCAGGTCGCGCTGGAACAGCCGCGTCCCTTGGTACGTCGTCCACCCCGGGACGCCCGCGTTGATGACTTCGACGCGGACGTCGGGCGCGCAGCTCTTCAGGACCTGCTCGAGCTGCGCCGGGTAGGTCGTGTGACCGCCGAACGCCGTCGAATCGCCGAGGCAGACGATCCGGATCGTGCCCGGCGCCTTCTCGCGCGGCGGCAGGTCGCCGCGGGTCCCGAGCTCGTTGGTGACGATCTCGATGTCGGCGAACTGGTAGCGCTGCGAGCGTCGCAGCGTCCAGAACACGTCGTCGTCGACCACCGTCGCTTCGCGCAGCGGATCGGCTCCGGTGACGAGCAGATCCATCGGCGACGGGTCGTACGAGTACCCGGCGATCCGGAACCCGGCCTCGACCACTCCGAAGGCGAGCACCGGCGCGCCGATCGCGAGCGCCAGCCGGCGAACGATCGTGGGGGAGTTCCTCATGGCGCCGCGGACGTTAGCAAGGTCGTTGGCAAGGACGTCACCACGCGAGCGAGCGCAGGCACGCTTCGGCGAGTTGGCGGGACTCGCGGAACCGCGCGGCCGGCGCCGCCATGCGGATCTCGACGACGCGGTCGGCGAGGACGACGTCGCGCCGCAGCTCCCGCCACGGCATGCCGTCCTTCGAGTACGCGGCGGTGATCCACACGTCGTCGAGACCGTCCTTCGTCTTCGTCGTCAGCGGCGCGAGCTCGGTGCGCACCATCGTCGTGCCGTCGGCCGTCAG
>JAEUIB010000069.1 GCA_016795255.1 Planctomycetota bacterium | reverse complement strand
CGACCGTTCCTTGGGGAATCGTCGGTTGCGACGTGCGCGGCGGCGTCGGCGGTGACGGCGGGTTGTCGCTCGGCGGTACTTGCTTCCTCTCGGCCGACGGTGGGCCAGGCCTCGACTCGTGGACCAAGACGCAGGTCTATTCGGTCGCATCCACGTACGACGGCGGCGATGCCGGACCTCCCGGTGCGTCGCCGAGTTGCGCGATGATCGTCGGCGATCCCGGTCTCGACGTGGCACACGGGTACTCGTCGTTCTCCGGATTCCACACCGACCTGCCCGGATCGCCGGGTCGAGCGCTCGCTCCGCGAACGCTGCGGGAAGGCGAGACGAAGTCGATCGGTGTCGAAGGCCCAGTCGGCGATGCCGCGTTCCTCTTCGTCGGGATCCAGATGACCGCGGTCTACGCCAACGCGATCTCCGGCGCGCTCGTCGTCGACCCGCTCTTGCTGTTGCCCGTCGGCACGATCGGACCGTCCGGCACCGTGACGATTCCGGCCACGCTGCCGAACCTCGGATCGGGCATCGACGGCTTCCCGTTGCTGCTTCAGGCCTTCACGGCCGAGGCGGGCACGGGGTACATCCGCGCCGGCGCGCCGTCGGTGACGATGCTCCTCGACTCGCAGTTCTGACCGAACGTGAATCAACTGGGGGACAGGCCATCGGTCTGTCCCCCGGTGTGTTCACGGCCTCGGACGCGCGGCGGACGCGCCGAAAAAAAGCACGAACCTGTCGAGCCGGCCACGTCGGCACCGACTTCGGGACAACCTGACCCGATGGAGGATCCGACGATGTTCCCTTTACTGCGACTCGACGTCCTCGCAGCGCTCGCCGTGAGTGCCGCGACTCTGTTCGTGACGTACTCCGACCCCGAGGAGACTTCGAAACCCGTGACGACCCGTCCAACCGCGACGTCCCCGACCTTGACCCCGTTCCTGTGGTTCGAGTCGAACGCGGAGGAAGCGGCGAAGTTCTATTGCTCGATCTTCCCGAACTCGAAGGTCACCAAGTCGACGCCGCAGCTCGTCGAGTTCACGCTGAACGGTCGCTCGTTCATGGCGCTGAACGGTGGTCCGCACTACCGGCTGACGGCGGCGTACTCGACGTTCGTCGCGTGCGAGGACCAGGCGGAAGTCGATCGCTATTGGGACGCGCTGCTCGCGGGCGGCGGCAAGCCGACGCAGTGCGGCTGGCTCGAAGACCGCTTCGGCGTGTCGTGGCAGATCATCCCGAAGCGCTTGATGGAGCTGCTCGAGCATCGGGACGCGGCGACGCGCAAGCGCGCGACCGACGCGATGATGAAGATGATCAAGATCGACGTCGCAGAACTCGAACGAGCGGTCGCGGCGAAGCGCTGATCGACCCTAGCAGCTTGTTGAGAAAGTTCGACGGCACTCGACCGGCTGCGAACGGGCATGGCTTCGTGTCTGCAGGGTCCGGGCGCTCCGAAACCGGGGCGCCGCCTCGGACACCTGGTCGATCAGCGGAACGCGCGTGCGTAGCGGTACGGCGCTTCGGCGCACAGGCACAGCATGGCGGTCGCGTAGACGCGGCCGCCGACGTGGCCCCAGACGTCGACGACGGGACTCCACGAGCCCTTCCGGCATCCGGACTGCTCTTGGCGGTCGTGGAGCACGCGCGTGAGCTTCGGGTCCCATTGGCGCCACTCGGCCTCGCCGATCTGGAACATCGAGTGCGCGGCGTAGTACCACGCGTAGAAGTCGGCGCAGTCCCAGTCCGGTGGCTGCGCGCGCAGGAGCTCGACGCCGCCCTTCACCGGGGGTGACTTCGACGGCTTCGATCCCGTGATGATCCGACAGAGCATCGCGGCAGCGGTCAGTGCTTCCGTGCGTTCCGCGGGCCAGCGCTCCTGCATGGTGGCGAGTCGCGCGGAGTGGCTCCCTTTGCTCATGTAGCCGGTGCGCCACGTCGTCGAGTCGGTCATCTCGTCGAGGAACGCCAGCGCGTCCTTGATCGCGTTCTCGTCGATCGAGATGCCGAAGTCCCGCGCCGTGCACAGCGCCAGCACCATCCAGGCGGTGATCGACGCGTCGTTGTCTTCGTTCGGCGGGACCGCGTATCGCCACGCGCGGTTCTTGTTGCGCGCGGACTCGATGTAGCGGATCGCGCGGATCGCGGGCTGCTCGAGATGCGCGGCACCGGACAACCCGTAGGCCTCGACGACCGCGGTCGTCGCGATGACGTGGTCGTACAGGAAGTCGTGCGTGCGGTCCGCGCGGCCGAAGCGGCCGGTGCTCGCGTCCTGCTGACCGACGAGGAACTCGAGACCTTTCGTGATCTCCGCGGCGTGGGTGCCGCTCGTCGGAACGTGACCGGCGCCGAGGAACGCGAGCAGAGCCAGCCCGGTGACGCCGACGTCGTGCGTCGCCATTCCTTCACCTTGGCACGAGTCGTCGGAGCACTGCTCCATGAACTCGGCCGACTTCCACGCTCCGTTCGCGCTCTGGTGCTTCTGCAACCACGCCAACGCCGAACGGACGATCGGCTGCTTCGCCGCGCGCGAGCGGTTCGCGTACTTCGGCGGCACGGTGGGGCGACGGCTGCTCGCGGTCGCGGCCGGCGCGGTCGCATCCGTCGGCTTCGCCTCGGACGGCGGCTCCGTCGGCGCCTCGGCGGAGGGCGACGACTCGACGGCCGCTCCGAGCTTCTTCAGCCGATCGGCGGCGAGCTGCTGCTTCAGTCCCGTCAGCCGCGGCTGTGCGGCGCGGAACCGCGTCGCCGCGAGTTGCAGGATCGGTGCGCGCAAGTCCTCGCGCGCCGTCTCGGCGTACTTGAACCACTTCTCGGCGAGATCGAACTGTGCGTCGGGCGACTTCGGGTCGTCGATCTCGATCCGGGCGAGTTCGGCGAGCTTCGGGTCCGAGCCCTTCGCGAGTCGCGGCAAGCCGTGTCGGAAATCGCCGAGCACGAAGCACTCGTACGCACCGAGCTCGAAGTTGCTCGTCGGGTCGTCGGGGCGCGACGCGAGTTGCGTCCGCCACGCGTTCACCTTGAGCCGGAGATTGACGGTCGCGCGAAGCTCGCGCAGCCGAGCCTGCAGCGACTCGTCCGTCGAGTCCTTCAAGCGTTCGGTGAGCGCTCGCGTCAGCTTGTTCGCGCCGGACTCGTCGCCGTTCTTCAGGCACTCGTCGGCGGACTCGAACGCGTCGTGGGCGAGCGCGGTGGGATCCGCGTCGGGCTTCGACAGCAGTTGGACGACCGTGTCGAAGCGCTCCGCGCGTGCGTCGACGACGAACCACGTCGCGAGCAGGTCGACGGCTTCCAGGGCGCGCTGCACGTGCGCGGCTTGGACCGCCAGCGATCGGGCTTGGTCGACCAGCACGTAGCGATCGGCCGACGAGTCCTCGAGTGCCTTCGCCAGGTCGAGCAGCGTCGCCGCGAACTCGGCCTTCGCGTCGGCCGACGTCGCGGAGTACTCGGCCGCGTAGTGCTCGCGCAGGACCTTCAGCGCGGCCGCGCGCGCGTCCGCGGCGGGGATCGCCGACCGGTCGTCGTTCGGCGCCCGGCCGAATCCGAGGATCGCGAGGCACAGGACGCTCGCGACGATCCGTGCGAACGAAGCGGACGAAACCCGCATTTCCCGACCTCCCGATGGAGTCGCACGGCGCCGCGCAGGCCACGAGTCCTGGCGCGATCGGCGTGAGTCCAGCTTCGAATGCCCGCCGAACCTACTTCCCACGACCGCGCGTCACAACGCCGAGGTCGTCCGACGCAGGCCGGCCTCGCGACGCGAGACCCGGTTCACGGTGACTCGGTCAGGCGATGGCTGTCGGCCGCCGTCAGATCGAGCCCGTAGACCTCCTTCAATCGAGCGATCTGCTGCAGCGTCGGCTTCGAGAACGGCGCCTTGCCGTCGAACGCGTGCAGCACGATGCCCTCGATCAGGTCACCGAGACCGAGGTCGTGCATCTCGGCCACGCCCTTCAGGACCTTCAGGATCCGCTTCTCGATCCGCAAGCCGGTCTGGACGCGTTCGACATCGCGGGACGGCCCGCCCGAGTCGGGCTTCTTCGAAGCGGATTTGGCCATCGTGAGTCGTCTCCATCAGAGGTGTCGCGCGGGCGGCGCCGCGCGTTCGATGCCCATTCGATCCAGGCTCGGATGGGTCCGGTCGAGCAGGTCGGTGTTTCGGCCGGCGAACTCGTCGAACGTCTCGTCGGGAATTCGGCGTTCGTCGATGAGCACGAGGTAGCCCCACGTCATCGTCGCGTCGAACTTCTCGGGAACGCCGGCGGCGGTCGCGATCGTGCGCAGGCGGTCGCAGAACACCGCGACCGCCTGCTCGAGCGGCACGACCTGCAGCAGGCGCCACGCGACCTCGACGTGATCCCGGTGCGTGAACGGAGCGCACGGCGGATCTCCGGCGAGGAACCGAGCGAGCTTCGGGTGGAGGGACGCTGAACGGGAGTCACCGAGGTCGTGGACCATGCGACCAGGATATCGTGGTACCAACATACCGCGCAAGGGGTCGCCCCGGCGCGGGGCCCTGGAGCGAAGCAGCGGCCGCGACGCGCGTCAGAACACGTCGGAGTCGCCGATCGTCCAGTACCAGTGCGCGCGCACCCAATCCTCGGTGAGTTCCGGCAGGTAGGGCTTGATGCAGAGGTTGAACGGCGACGACTCCACCCCGAAGCCTTCACCACGGATCGCGTCGAACTGGGGATGCGACTGCGGCACCCAGACCTCGATGCGCTGTTGCCCGTTCGTGCGCGCCCACTGCGTGACGGCCTTCAGCAACGACGAGGTCGCGACGACGTCGGTCGGCTCCACCAGCCACTCGGCGACCGCGAGGATCGGCGGGCCGGTCCAATCCGGCCGCAGCGCGCACAAGCCGCGCAGCGTGCCACGACCGTCGACGCGTTCGAGCGCGACGTAGCGGGCGAGCGGGTTGTCGAC
>JAEUIB010000059.1 GCA_016795255.1 Planctomycetota bacterium | reverse complement strand
CATCGACCCACCCGAACTTGCGCCACGCTCCGAGTAGGTAATCCCAGAACGCCCTTCTGCGACCCAGGTACATCCGGAGTTGGGGGTACTGCGCGCTCACTTCGTTCGGCGTCGTGAACTTCCAGACCTCGGTGTCGCGCGCCTCGCGCATGATCTTCGCGAGCAATCGCGTCCGTTCCGGCGACGCCGGCTCGCGGAGTCGCGATCGGATCTCGGCGACGGTCATCGGGTCGTCCCACGTGAAGTACGGGATGGACGTCGGGTCGTCGAGGTTCGTGGACAGCAGCACGCTCATGGCGTCGGCAGTATAGGCGCGCGTGCTGCTAGTCTGCCCGCCCCATGGCCAGCCATCGCACGACGGGCTGTTCTCCGAGACCATGAAGCCACCGAATCGAATCTCGTTCCCCCACCCCGCATGACCACCCCGCTCCTCGCCGCCTCCAGGATCGTCGTCGACTTCCCGGGCGTGCGTGCGCTCGATGGCGTCGACTTCGAGCTGAGCGCCGGGGAGGTCCACGCGCTGATGGGCGAGAACGGCGCCGGCAAGAGCACGCTGATCCGCGTGTTCACCGGCTTGCAGCGCGTCGACGCCGGCTCGCTCGCCGTGGCCGGGACGCCGATCGCGCCGCGTTCGCCGCGTGACGCCGAGGACTTCGGCATCCGTGCGGTCCATCAAGAGATCGACCTCGTCCCGACGCTGTCGATCGCCGAGAACGTCACGCTCGGCCGCGAGCCGACGCGCTTCGGGTTCGTCGATCGCGCGGCCGCGCGGCGACGCGCCGAGTCCGCGCTCGCGCGACTGCGCGTCGACGTCGACGTCGGTCGCACGCTCGGCGCGTGCTCGATCGCGACGCAGCAACTCGTCGCGATCGCGCGGGCGCTCGACGCGACGTGTCGCGTGCTGATCCTCGACGAGCCGACGTCGAGCCTCGACGCCGACGAAACCGAACGCCTGTTCGCCGTGCTGCGGGAGTTGCGCGCGCAAGGCCTCGGCATCGTGTTCATCACGCACTTCCTCGACCACGTCGAGCGCATCGCCGATCGCGTGACCGTGTTGCGCAACGGCGCTCGCGTCGGCACGTGGCCGGCGCGCGAGCTGTCGCGCGCGGCGCTGGTCGAGGCGATGACGGGCCGCCCGATCGCGCCGACCGCGGGCTCAGCGTCCAGCGGCGCCCCGCGCGTCGACGACGGTGTGCCGCGACTGTCGGTCGACCGCGTCGCGCGCCGCCTCGCGATCGCGCCGACGTCGTTCACGATGCGAAGCGGCGACGCGCTCGGGCTCGCCGGATTGCTCGGTTCGGGCCGCACGGAACTCGTGCGCCTGCTGTTCCAGGCCGACGCTTCGGACTCCGGGCAGGTGCGCGTCGACGGCGTCGTCGTGGCGCCGGGATCGGTGCGCGCGGCGATCGCGGCCGGCCTCGCGCTGTGCCCCGAGGACCGCAAGCACGACGGGCTCGTGCTCGAAGCGTCGGTCCTCGAGAACCTCGTGCTCGCGCTGCAAGCCCGCCGCGGCGCGCTGCGACCGATCCCGCGCGCGACCCAAGAACGGCTCGCCGCGCATTGGATCGAGCGGCTGCGCATCAAGACGCCGTCGCACGACACGCCGGTCGGACGCCTGTCGGGCGGGAACCAGCAGAAGGTGCTGCTCGCGCGCTGGCTCGCGTTGTCGCCGAAGGTGCTGCTGCTCGACGAACCGACGCGCGGCATCGACGTCGGTGCGAAGGCGGAGATCCTCGAGCTCGTGACGACGCTGCGGAAAGACGGCCTCGCGGTCGTGTTCGTCAGCGCCGAGATCGACGAAGTCGTCCGCGTCTGCGACCGCGTGCTCGTGCTGCGAGATCGCGCCGTCGTCACGCAACTCGAAGGCGCCGCCGTCGCCGGACCGACGATCCTCGCGCACATCGCCGCGCGCCACGGAAGCGAGGCCGACGCATGAGTGTCGACGTCGCCCGCCCGCGCGCGCCGATCACGTGGCCGTTGCTCGGCATCGCGCTGTTGCTGACGACGAACGCCGCGTTCGACATCGCCGCGCGCGGCTGGAGCGCGCCGTTCGCACCGGGCGGATTCCTGCACGTCGGCTGGCACGACGGCGCGCCGATCGGAGCGCTGATCGACGTCCTCAACCACTCGGGCAAAACGCTGCTGCTCGCGCTCGGGATGACGCTCGTCGTCGCCGTGCGCGGCATCGATCTGTCGGTCGGCTCGATCATGGCCGTGGCCGGAGCGGTCGCCGCGACGCGGATCGAAGCGGGAACGCCCGCGCTCGTCGCGATCGGCCTCGCGCTCGCGTGCGCGGCCG
>JAEUIB010000058.1 GCA_016795255.1 Planctomycetota bacterium | reverse complement strand
ATCGCCGACGCCAGCGGCGGCAACAGCAGGTCGAGCGCGTCGCGCACGACGATCAAGTCCGCGTTGTCGGTGACGAAGCACGACGTCGCGCCGAGGTGGATGATGCCCTTCGCCGACGGCGCCACGTCGCCGTACGCGTGGACGTGCGCCATCACGTCGTGCCGGAACTTCGCTTCGTAGTCCGCCGCCTTCGCGAAGTCGATGTCGTCGACGTGCGCCTCGAGCTCCGCGATCTGTTCGGCGCGGATCGGCAGCCCGAGTTCGCTCTCGTGCTTGGCCAGCGTGATCCACAGCTTGCGCCACGTGCGGATCCGCGTGCGGGCCGAGAACAGCTTTTGCATCGCCTTGCCGGCGTAGCGCGCACCCAGCGGACTCTCGTACGCGTCGGTCATGTTCCTGCTCCGAACTCGAACGGCCGCGTCGCGAGCCAGGCCGACAGCGCGGCCATCGCGGCGAACGCGGTCAACCGCGTGGCGGTTCGAACGAGCGACGCGTCGAATCCGCGCCGCAACCAGACGAGGGCGGCGCCGATGCCGGCGAGATCGGTGACGAGATCGATCCCGTCCGGCGAGCGCGCCGACACGAAGGACTGATGGAACTCGTCGATCAGCGCCCAGGCGAAGCAGATCGCGACGCAGACGAGCGCGCGCTTCGAGCCGAGGACCGCGACGCCCGCCTTCGACTCGACGACGAGCGCGGCGCCGACGAGCAACGCCAGACCGCCGAACAACGGCGCGTGCGCGGCGTTGTAGGCCCACGCGGTCCATCGCCCGTGCTGCGGCAGCGACGATCCCGGCAGCGACGACAACGCGAAGATGCCGGCGGCGTAGGCGATCGCGAGCGTGGCGAACAACACCGGGCGCGGCCGAGTCGGCGGCAGCGCGATCATCGCTTCAGCACCAGCACGATGCGCGCGCGACCGTCGGGCAATGATTCGGCGCGGACTTCGTCGGCGCGCGTCGCCATCAGATGCAGGCCGCGGCCGCGCTCGACGTTCGCATCGGGGACTTCGACCCCCGCTTCCGCGAGCAGGTCGGCGAGCTCGTCGACCGGCGCTTCCGCGTCGAGCGTCGCGTTGTCGACCGCGGCTTCGGCGCGATCGGCGAGCAGGTTGACCTCGAGGTCGATGCCGCGCTCGGCGCCGCCGTGGTCGAGCGCGTTGAACAGCGCCTCGGACAACGCCAGCGCGAAGTTGGCGATCCGTTCCTCGGCGAACCCGTGATCGCGGAGCAGCGACTCGACGGACTTGCGCGCGGCGCGCACGTGCACCGAGTCCGACGGAACGTGGATGCTCACCGACAACGACGCCACGCGCTCACCTCGATCGAAAAGACCGCGGGATGCTAGCAGCCCGTCGAGGAAGTCCGACGGCATTCGACGTGTCGGGCGTCGGTGACCGTTCGCCGCGAGCGTGGACCGGGCCGACCGTTCCATCGGGCGCGATGCGAGGAGCCGGGCGTGCGCGGATCGTGGGCGAACGTGCGACGACCCGAGGCGGTCCGATCACCGCCTCGGGTCGAGCACCGAACTCACGGCGTCACGGCGTGACGGCGAGCAGCGCGTTGCTCGCGGCGTAGCCGGACGCACCGAGTGGATCCGGGAGCCAAGTCTGGAAGTAGAGAGAGAATCCCGACGGGACCCCGGCCGGCCACGTCGTCGCGAGCGACCAGCCGCCGTTCGCATCGGTCGGCAGCGGCAGCAGCACGAGGTCGGGCGACGGCACGAGCAAGCCTTCGAACAACGGAAGGTTGACCGGCGCGAAGCCGACGATCAGCGCGGAGCCGGCCACGTTCGGCCGAGCACCATGGAGCGTCAACTGGATCGCGCTGTTCTGCGTGAGCGGGCCGAAGCCGGACAGCGTCGGAATGCCCTGCGTCCCGGCCAAGCCGCTGCCGAGATCGGTCCACACCGACGCACCCGCGACGATCGGGAACGCTCCGGACGTCGCGGACGTCACTTGGAACTGCTGGTCCCGAGCGATCACGCGGACACGCACGTTCGCGATGCCCGTGCTCGCCGGAAGTTGCCAGTCGTACTTCGTCGTGGTCCCGGGCAAGTCCGTGGCGAACGTCTGCCACGTGCGTCCGTCGTAGCTCGCCTGCAGATCGAACGAACGCAAGCCGTGATCGTCCGACGCGACCCAGCGGATCGGGACGATCTGCCCGCCGGCGTAGTTCGCGCCCGCAGGCGGAGACGTCAACGTGATCTGCGGAGCCAGATCGCCGAACGATGCGTTCGGCCGGATCGTGAAGTACGGGCTGTAGACCAGCTCGTCGTTGAGCACGATCGCATAGCGCGCGAGATCGGTGCTGACCGCGGGCATCGTGTTTTTCGAAGCCCCCAACGTGCTGCCCCCGAACCCGAGCGGCTGCCAGTCGTTCGGGACGTCGTCGATGAACAAGCGGTACTCGATCGTCGTGCCGCCCGAGATCGTGAGGTCGAAGCTCTCGCCGACGTGGAAGCCGCCGGAAAGGTCGGTGACGAAGGAGAACGCGAGCGGCTGGTCGATCTCGAGCTGCCAGTGGAAGTCGTCGAAGCTCTCCTGACCTTGGTCGTCGACGCAGACCAAGCGGAAGACCGCCAGTCCGCCGTCACCCTTCCAGGCGCCTTGCTGGATCTTGGTGTTCGGGATCGTGTACTCGACGCTGCGGGACGACGCCGGGATCGACGCGATCGCGACCTTCCCGTCGTCGAATCCGCGCGTCCCGCGGTACTCGAGGCGCTGCGAGACGATCGCTCCGTCGTCGGACGCGTCCCAGTGCAGCAGGACTTTGTCGCCGGCACGCAGGAAGCGTCCATCGGCGAACTGCTTCACGCGCACGACCGGAGGGTGATCGGAGAAGTCGATCGGCGTCGTCTTGAACGGCGTCACGTCGATCGAGCCACTCACGCTCTGCCCCGTCCCGCCCGGATTGCTCGCGGTGGTCGGACCGCTCGGCGAACCGAACCACGCGTTCTGCATGCTCGACGTCACCGTCGAGGGCGGCTCGACCACGATGCCCTGGACGTTGCCTTCGAACGAGTTCCCGTTCTGCGCGCCGTACTCGAAGCACCCGCCTTGATCGATGCCGGAGAGTCCAGCCCACGGCACGCGCACTCCGATGCCGTTGTTCACGAAGTGCGACTTCCCGATCGTCGAGGCGCAGAGGTCGCCCACGCGCACGCCCTCTTCGTTGCCGATGAACTCGCAGTCGTGGACGAAGAAGTGCGTGTCGACGCCGCCCGTCGCCCAGCGGCCACCTTCGAAGCGCGCGTTGCGGATGATCAGCGGCGGGTTGGACGCGTTGCTGAACGTCATCCACGGCGCGCTCGGGTTGCTGCGCTTGAACGTGACCGGCGCATCCGGCGTCCCGAGCACGTCGACGCGTGCGACCCCCTCGAAGAACAGCGCCGCCTCCGGACCCATTTCCATCGTCGTCCCCGCGAGGATCGAGACGTGCGGGTCGTACTGGTCGCCGGCCGTGATCTGCTGAGTGACGAGATACGGTGCCGCGAGCGGAGGCAACGTCAGCGGTCCGACGATCTCCGACCCACTCGCACCGTTGAAGCGGATCTTGTTCTCGAGGTTGCCGGAAGCCGGCACGACGCTGTCTGGAGTCAATCCGGCACCGTTCAACTGGACCGGGCCGAAGTTGTTCACGATCACGTTGTTCGGACCCAGTCGGAAGTCGTAGCCGTCGAGTTCGATCGGGGCTTTCGTCGACGACTGAGTGAACGTGTTGAGGTCGATCGTCAGCGGCTGCGCGATCGGGAAGCGTTGGACGCGCAGCAGACCGTTGACGAACGCATTGTGTTCGACGCGCACGATCGCGTCGTCGAGGTCGACGATCGCGTTCGTGAACGAACACGACTCCACCAGTCCGCTGCCCTGCGTGACGGCGACCTTCGGCACCTGGTACTGCGAGTCCGTCAGGCTCAGCCAATCGATGGGCGTGTTTCGGAACACGGTGCTGTTGCGCAGCGTGAACTGCGTGTCCCACGTCGCGATCAGCGAGCAGTCCGAGTCGACGTGATCGCCGAACAACGTCCCGCCGGAGCGGATGCTGACCTTGGGAACTTCCGTCGTGTTGATCCCGCGACGCAGGACGACGGGATTCGCCGCGGTCCCTTCGAAGCGGATGTGGCCGCCGTTCGACGTGATCTCGTGGCCGACGAACAACGGTGCCGTGAAGTCGAAGTCGACGGTCACGCCGGCATCGATGATCAGCGTGCCGTCCGCGGGAACGACCTGTTGATTCGTGAGGTGGATCGGACTCATCGCGGTCGTCCAGTGCACGGTCTGCCCGGGCTGCGGCAGCGGCGGCGACGTACCGTTCGCCGTGATCGTGAGATCGTCGAGCAGGAGGTTCATCGTCGTGCCCGAGAAGCTGAACGGCGCCGCTCCGACCCAGCGGATGGCCAGGC
The DNA here is from genome assembly GCA_016795255.1 of Planctomycetota bacterium. Classification (GTDB taxonomy): domain Bacteria; phylum Planctomycetota; class B15-G4; order B15-G4; family JADJEK01; genus JADJEK01. The sequence continues at coordinate 1,555 of JAEUIB010000058.1, read as the reverse complement.
GGCCGGTGCCGGGGATCGGAACTTGGAGATGGTCCCAGCCCGAGAACACGCTGTTCGAGTTCGCGGTCAGCAACTGGGTGAAGTCACCGACGCTGCTCGTCGTGGTCCCCGTCGACGTCCCGCCGGTCGGCGAGTAGCGGATCTCCACGGAGCCCGCGAACGGGAAGATCGCGGTCGTCGCTCCGCGCACGTAGGCCGAGATGACCTGGTTCGCGGATTGGCCGGGGATCGGCGGCAGGAGGATCCACTCGACGAAGTTCCCCGCGACGAACGGAGCGGTCGACATGACGTCACTGAGGTACCCGGTGCCTTCGAACGCAGGCGGGTGGCCACCGTGCCACGGCGCCTGCTTCCACGGATCCTGCGTGAAGCCGGGATCCAGCACCTTGCGGAACACGAACCCCTTCGCGAGCAATCCGCTCGGCCCGGCGCCCGTATCTGCGCCGACACCGTCGAAGCTCTCGCTGAAGACTTGCGCATCCGCCTGAGGCGCGAACGCGAGGCAGACGGACGCGACAGCGAGGCTCGCGAAGATGGCCCGCGCGCGGCCCAGAGGACCGCGGTCGACTCGATCGTGCAGCATGTGTGTTTCCACCCAATCCATGCGATTCGCGTGGAGATCCGCGAATCGGAGTCCGTGCACGGAGAGTTCCGGGGCGTGGTCCTGGCACTCGCTGACGAACGAGTCCACAGGGTCGGGAGGCTACGGAGGACGAGGGATGTCCCCGTCGCGGATCGAAGCCAACTCGTGCACTCCACTCATGCGGGGGAGTGGTCGGGGACCTGTCAGGAAAAACTGCAGGCCATGGGTTCCGCACGCATCGGGAGATGCCGATCCCCGGGGTGTTCGGAGTCGTTCACAGCCGCTCGATGTCCATCGTGATGTCGAGCGACTTCACGCTGTGCGTCAGCGCGCCGACCGAGATGCGGTCGACGCCGGTCTCGGCGAAGCTGCGCACCGTCGTCAGATTGATGCCGCCGGACGCCTCGAGGACGAGCTTCTTACCCGGCGTCGCCGCGCGCACCGCCGCGACGGCGATCCGCAGCGCATCGGGCTTGAAGTTGTCGAACAACACCGAGTCCGCGCCGTTCGTCGCGGCCGCCAGCGCCTCGTCCTGCGTCGTGGCCTCGACCTGGACGAAGATGCTCGGCCCGACGTGTTTGCGGATCTGACGCGTCAGCGCCGCGATGCGCTCGTGCGATCCGGTCGCCTGCGCGAGGAAGATGTGGTTGTCCTTGACCAGGACCTGGTCGAACAGGCCGAAGCGGTGGTTCTTGCCGCCACCGAACACGACGGCCTGCTTCTCCAGCGCGCGCAGCAGCGGCGTCGTCTTGCGCGTGTCGACGATCGCGCACCCCGTGCCCTTGACGGCGTCGACGTACTGGCTCGTCAGCGTCGCGATGCCCGACATGCGGCCGAGCAAGTTCAGCGCCACGCGCTCGCCGGTCACGACGACGCGCGCCGTCGACTCGACTTCGCCGACGACGGTGGCCGGCGCGACGCGGGCTCCGTCGGGGTGCTTGATCGTGATCTTCGCCGCCGGGTCGAGCAGTT
>JAEUIB010000040.1 GCA_016795255.1 Planctomycetota bacterium | reverse complement strand
GCGCCGCCGAACTCGGCATCGAGGCGCACGTCGTGTTCGCCGGCTACCGGAACGACGTGCCGCACGTGCTCGCCGCAGCCGACGTCGTCGCGAACAGTTCGACGGGTCGCGAAGGCTTGACCGGGGTCATGCGCGAGGCGGCCGCGATGGCGCGCCCGATCGTGGCCACCGCGGTCGACGGCAACCCGGAGCTGATCCGCGACGGTGTGACCGGAGTGCTGGTCCCGCCGCGCGAACCGCAGCGCATGGCCGACGCGATCGCTGGTTTGCTGGACGATCCGGGACGGGCACGAACTCTCGGCGCCGCCGCGCGCCGCTTCGTGCTCGCCGAGATGCACCCGGACGTGCGGCTGGCGCGGGTGCTCGCGGTCTACGCGGATGCCATCGCCGTCGCAGCCGGCGGCCCTGCGACGAAGGCTTGAACCGCGCGCAGCGCTCCCGTCGAGTCGAGCGCGGGACCCTTACGGAATCGCCTCCTTCCGTTTAGGTTCTCGGCATGTCCGACGAGCGCCGACGACGTCATCTGTTCGAACGCATGCACAGCCCGGTCCCGTTCGGACTCGGCGAGCGCAAGCCGCACCATTTCCTCGACATGCTGAAGGTCGTCTGGGCGAACCGCGACAACCTCCGCTACGCGTGGAAGGTCCTGACGCGCGGCGTCTGCGACGGCTGCGCGCTCGGCACATCCGGCCTGAAGGACTGGACGATCGACGGCACGCACTTGTGTCTCGTGCGGCTCGAGTTGTTGCGCTTGAACACGATGGGGGCGCTCGACGTCGAACGCTTGCGCGACGTCGCGACGCTCGCGCACACGTCGAGCAAGGACCTGCGCGCGCTGGGACGCGTGCCGTATCCATTGCGTCGCCGGCGTGGCGAACGCGGCTTCACGCGCGTCGGCTACGACGAGGTCTGGAAGGACGTCGGCGCCCGCTGGCGCGCGCTCGATCCGAAGCGCGTCGCGATGTACGTCACGAGCCGCGGCATCACGAACGAGACGTACTACGTCGCGCAGAAGGTGATGCGCTACCTCGGGTCGAACAACGTCGACAACTCCGCGCGCTTGTGCCATTCGCCGAGCACGGCGGGGTTGAAGGGCGCGATCGGCGTGGCCGCGACGACGTGCTCGTACCGCGATTGGTACTCGTCCGACTTGATCGTGTTCCTCGGCTCGAATCCCGCGAACGATCAGCCTGTCGCGACCAAGTACCTCGCCGAAGCGAAGAAGCGCGGCGCGCGCGTGCTGGTCGTCCACGCGTTCCGCGAACCGGGCATGGAGCGGTACTGGGTGCCGTCGAATGCCGATTCGGCGATGTTCGGCACCAAGCTCGCCGACGCGTTCTTCCTGGTGAAGGTCGGCGGCGATCTCGCGTTCCTGAACGCCGTCGCGAAGCGACTGATCGAGCGCGGCGCGTACGAGCGGGACTTCGTCGCCGCGGCGACGACCGGCTTCGACGCGTACGCGGCGAGCCTCGCGGCGCAGGACCTCGGCGCCCTCGCGGAGCAGGCCGGCGTCGACGTCGCGACGATCGACGCGTTCGCCGACGAAATCGCACGCGCGCGGCGCGGCGTGCTGGTGTGGTCGATGGGCATCACGCAGCACGCGCACGGCGCGGACACGGTGCGCGCGATCGCGAACCTCGGCCTGCTGCGCGAATGGGTCGGGCGCGAAGGCTGCGGTCTGATGCCGATCCGCGGCCACTCGGGCGTCCAAGGCGGCGCCGAGATGGGCGCGTACGCGACGGCGTTCCCCGGCGGTCTGCCGATCACTCCCGAGCATGCGCGGCGGTTCTCGACGCTGTGGGGCTTCCCGGTGCCGGACGCGCCGGGCGTGCCGACCGCCGAGTGGTTCGACCTCGCGCGCGCCGGCAAGCTCGACGCGCTGTATTGCATCGGCGGCAACTTCCTCGAGACGATGCCACGGCCCGATCGCATCGCGGAGGCGCTGGCGTCGATCCCGCTTCGCGTCCACACCGACATCGTCGTGACGACGCAGATGCTGGTCGAGCCGAAGGACGTCGTCTACGTGCTGCCGTC
>JAEUIB010000418.1 GCA_016795255.1 Planctomycetota bacterium | reverse complement strand
AGCAACCCGGCGCCGCCGACCGCGCGGCTGCCGAGGTGCACGAGGTGCCAATCGTTCACGACGCCGTCCGTCGCCGAGTACATGCACATCGGCGACACGACGATGCGGTTCGCCAGACGCAGCGAGCCGATCGAGTACGGCGTGAACGCCGGCGCCGGAACCTCGCCCGCCGAGTCCCGCGGCGCGCCGACCTGCGCCGCGTACGCGTCCTTGACCGTCGCGACGAACGCAGGATCGCGCCGCTCGAGGTTGTCCCAGGTGATCTTCTTCGAGCGCGTCATCTGGTTGAACGTGAACAGGATCGCGTCCTGGCGTTCGTAACGCTCGGTGTGTTCGAACCACGACTGGCTCGTGCTCGCCGCGCGCTGCAGCTTCGCGACGTCGAGCCAGCGCGCTTCCTGGTACGCCGCGAGCGCCGCCGGCACGTTCGGTGCGTGCTTCGAACACGCGTCCGCCAGAGCGATCGCGTCCTCCATCGCCAGCTTGGTGCCGGAGCCGATCGAGAAGTGCGCCGTGTGCGCCGCGTCGCCGAGCAGCACGATGTTGTCGTGGTACCAGCGCTCGTTCTTGATGAACGGGAATCGGCGCCAGATCGAGCGGTTCGTCAGCAGCGGCGCGCCCTTCAGGTCGTCGGCGAACAGCTTCTCGAAGTACCGCACCATGTCCGGCTCGGGCATCGACTCGAAGCCGGCCTTCGTCCACGCGTCCTCGGTGCACTCGACGATGAACGTCGATCGCACGTCGTCGGCGCCCGCGCCGCGCTGGTACGGATACGCATGGACCTGGAACAGTCCGTGTTCGTTGCGCCGGTACAGGAACGTGAACGCCGTCAGCGGCCAGCGCGCGCCGAGCCACGTGAAGCGCGTCTTGCCCCATTCGATCGACGGCTTGAACGTCGCGGCATAGCGCTCGCGCATCGCGCTGTTGACGCCGTCGCAGGCCAGCACGAGATCGGCGTCGCGATAAGCGGCCGGGTCGACGACGTCCGACTGGAAGCGCACGTCGACGCCGAGCGACTGCGCGCGGCGCTGCAGGATCTCGAGCAGCTTGACGCGTGCGAGCCCGCAGAAGCCGTGGCCGGTCGACGTGACCTTGCGGCCGCCGAAGAACGTGTCGATGTCGTCCCAGTAGACGAAGTTGTCCTGGATCGAGCGGTACGTCTCGGGGTCGGCTTCGCCGAAGTGCGACAACGTCTCGGCGGAGAACACCACGCCGAAGCCGAACGTGTCGTCGGGCCGGTTGCGCTCGTGGACGACGATGCGCGCATCCGGGTGCTTCTTCTTGAACAGGATCGAGAAATAGAGACCGGCAGGTCCGCCGCCGACGCAGACGATGTTCATGGTGGCTCCTCGAACGACCGCGGCAGGCTACAGGACGATCGCGCCGACGCACGCGGTGCGACGATGGGCTCGACGTCGGGAACACGACGGTCGTCCACGCGGACCGACCTTCGAGGATCGAGATCTCGCCGCGGCCCGTCACCCGATCGGATCGAGCAGCGCGAGCAACGGCAGATGGTCGGACGCCCGCGCCGCCTCGCCGTCGCGGATCGCGCGGACGCTGTCGAGATGGATCGGCCCACGGACGAACACCGCGTCCAATGGTCGCAGGGGTTTGAACGCCGGAAACGTCAGCGCTCGGGCGCGCTGACCGCGGAAGCCCTCGGGCTCGAGCACGTTCTTGCCGAGGCTGTTCCAGACGTCGTTGAAGTCGCCGCCCACCAGCACCGCGGTGTCGGGGCACGTCGGATGATGCGCGGCGTGCCAGTCGAGGACCTGCCGGAGTTGGCGGCGGCGCTCCCATTCCTCGAGACCGAGATGGACGTTGTAGACCCACAGGTGCATGTGCTTGCGCCCGGTCTGCGACAGCGGCACCGACATCCGCGCATGCAGCGCGGCGCGCTTGATGCGTAAGCGCTTGCTCAAGTCGAGTTTGCCGGTGTGCTCGAGCGGGAAGCGCGACAGGATCGCGTTGCCGTAATGGCCGAGCGTCAGCGTCTTGTGCGGGACGTAGATGCGGTGTTCGAGACCGATGGCGTCGCCGATCAGATCGACCTGCCGCTCGCCGCGCGACCGCGGCACGCCTTCGTCGACCTCTTGCATCAGCACGACGTCGGGGCGCAACGGCAGGATCGTGTCGACGACGCGCTCGAGGCGATAGCGTCGGTCGACGCCGCCGATTCCCTTGTGGATGTTCCAGGTGACGATGCGCAGCGGCTCGGACCGGGCCGTCATGGGCGGGGAACATAGCAGCCTGCAACGTTCGGCGTTCCGTTCCGTATCCGTTCCCCGTGCGACGCGCGCCCGAGACCTTCTGGGGCCGCGGTCCGTGCTGTAGTCTCCCCCGATTCCGCCCCTTCGCCCGGGTCGCGGCGCGTCTCGACGCGTCAGCCACCCCGCCTTCCGGAGCCGTCATGTCGAAGCGTCTCGTGCTGTTCCTGTCCGCGGGCCTCGCGCTCGTCTCGATCCTTCACGCCGCGGACGACGCGGCCAGTCGCCGCGGCAAGCCGCGCGTCTGGGAGCACGAGACGTCCGACCTGCCGGTGAATCCGGCGATCAAGTTCGGCGCACTGGAGAACGGCGTCCGCTTCGCGTGGGTCAAGAACGCGGAGCCGAAGCAGCGCTGCTACCTGCGCATCCACTTCGACGTCGGCAGCTTGGCCGAAGAGGAATCCGAGCGCGGCATGGCGCACTTCCTCGAGCACATGTCGTTCAACGGCAGCACCAACTTCCCGCCGGGCACGCTGGTCGAGTGGCTGCAGCGTCGCGGTCTCGACTTCGGCGCGCACACGAACGCGCACACGTCGTTCTCCGAGACCGTGTACATGCTCGACCTGCCGACGTCGGATCCGCAGTTGATCCGCGAAGGCCTGACGGTGTTCCGCGACTTCGCCGACGGCCTGTTGCTGACGCAGAAGGAAGTCGACGCCGAGAAGGGCGTCATCGACGGCGAAGAGCGCGAGCGCGAGTCGGCCGCCGGTCGGCTGTTCGAGCAAGCGTTGACGCGGCAATTCGACGGGACTCGTCTCGCGGTGCGCTTGCCGATCGGCACGAAGGCCGCGCGCGACGCGTTCTCGGCCGAGTCGGTGCGCGCGTTCTGGTCGCGCTGGTATCGGCCCGAGTCCGTGACCGTCGCGGTCGTCGGCGACCTCGGGGACTTCGATCCCGAGCCGCTGATCCGCGAGTTGTTCAGCAGCATGAAGGTGCCGGAGAGCGAACCGCTGCCCGAGCCGGCGATGGGCAAGCCGACGTTCGCGGACGGCTTCTTCGCGCTGTACCACCAAGAGATCCCGACCGTGTCGATCTCGATCGCGCGGATGAAGGAATACGTCGACGAACCGGCGACGAAGTCGAACGCGCTGCGCGACCTGCCGCTCGACCTCGCGCACGGCATGGTCAACCTGCGCCTGAACAAGCTCGCGCGGCAGAAGGAAGCCGCCTTCCTGTCGGCGAGCGTCAGCGACGGCGACATGCTGCGCGCCGCCGCGGCCGAGACGCTCAGCGTCGTCGCCGAACCGTCCAAGTGGCGTGAGGCGATGGCGCAGGCCGAACAAGAGCTGCGTCGCGCGTTGAAGTTCGGCTTCCAGGACGCCGAGCTCGAAGAGCTGCGCGCCGACATGCTGCGCGACCTCGACGAGAGCGTCACGCGCGAGGCGACCCGTTCGTCGCTGTCGTACGCGAACGAGCTGATGAACGCGGCCGAGGAACGCTCGGTGCCCACCACCGCGGCGTTCGACCGCGAACTGTTCGGCCCGGCGATCCGCAAGGTCACGGTCGCGCAATGCGCCGAGGCGATCCGCAAGGCTTGGTCCGAGGGCACGCTGTCGATCACCGCGCTCGGCGGTCTCGATCTCGGCGCGGACGGCGGCGCGACGCTGAAGGCCGCGTACGAGGACAGCCAGAAGGTCGACGTCGAAGCCGGCGAGAAGATCTCGGTCGAGGCGTTCGCCTACGCGTCGAAGCCCGACGAGAAGGGCGCGATCGCGTCCGACGTCGTCGACGCGGATCGTCCGATCCGCCACGTGACGTTCGAGAACGGCGTGCGTCTGCATGTGCACGCGACCGACTTCAAGAAGGCCCAGGTCATGGTCGTCGGATTGCTCGGTCACGGCGGGCTGACCGCCGGCGACGCGGCGCTGCGCATGGTCGCCGGCGAGGCGTACGGCAGCACCGGCGTCGCCGAGCACGACGAAGACGAACTGCGCCGGCTGACCGCCGGGCGCGTCGTCGGCGTCGGCTTCGACGTGTCGGAAGACGCGTTCACGTTCGGTGGCGCGACGACCGCCGCGGATCTGCTGTTCCAGTTCGAACTGATGAGCGCGTACCTCGAGCATCCGAGCTGGCGCGAAACGGCGCTCGATCGCTTCCGCAAGCAGATCCCGCAGCTCTACGAAATGATGCGCGTCCAGCCGACCGGCCCGATGACGCAGAAGTTCCTGCCCGCGCTGTTCGGCGGCGACTGGCGCTTCAAGATGCCGACGCTCGACGAGGTCAACGCGATCGGCATGGACCGCGTGAAGGCATGGCTCGAGCCGCAGCTCGCGCGCGCGCCGTTCACGGTCTGCGTGGTCGGTGACGTCGTCGCCGACGACGTCGTCGCGGCCGCGGCGCGCACGATCGGTCGGCTGCCGAAGCGTGACGCTCCGGCCGACGACACCGCGCTGCGCACCGTGCCGGCGATGAAGACCGGCGTCCACATGGAGGAATCGATCCCGACCGAGATCCCGAAGGCGTTGGTCCACGTCCAGTGGCCGGCTCCCGACGGATTCGACGCGAAGATCCGCCGGCAGATCGGCTTCCTCGGTCGCGTGCTGAACGACCGCGTGCGACTCGAAGTGCGCGAGCGCCTCGGGGCGAGCTACTCGCCGCGCGCGTCGGCGCAGGCGACCCTCGTCTACAAGGACGCCGGCACGGTCTCGATCCAGGCCGAAGGCGACCCGAGCAAGGCGAAGGATCTGCTCGAAGCGTGCCTCGCGACCGCCGAGAAGCTCGCGAAGGACGGCGTCACCGACGACGAGGTCGAGCGTCTGCGCGTGCCGTTGCTCGCCGCGCTGCGCGACCAGCAGCGTCAGAACGCGTTCTGGGCGCAGACGCTGGCCGCGCTGCATCACCGCCCGAGCGCGTTGGCCGAAGTCGCGACCGCGGAGGCCGACTACACGGCGATCGACGGCGCGACGATGTCGAAGCTCGCCGCGCAGTACCTGACGCGCGACAAGGCGTCGTCGCTGACGGTCGTGCCGGCCGCTCCGGCCAACTGACGCGACGCAGCAGGCAGCCCGTCGTCGAGACGGTGCGGGACCGCGCAGAACTCCACGGGCCGACGATCTCCACGAGGTCGTCGGCCCGTGTTCGTTCTCTCGATCGCGTCCCGTAGCCTCGCCACCTTCGAGTTCGGCGCGCGACTGGTAACGTGTCCCGCCTTCGTCGTTTCGACTTCCCAGGCCGGATCAGGAGTCGCTCGTGCTGCCAGTGCATCCGCTCGTTCGCGGCGTGTGTGTGTGGACCGTCGCGATCGCTTGCGCGTCGTCGGCGCTCGCCCAAGACAAGAAGAAGGGTGACGTCAAGCCGTACGAAGAGATCGTCACGAAGGACGCGGCGTCGGATCCCGGCGTGTTCCTCGTCCACCGCATCGACGATCGCATCCTGTACGAGATCCCGGCGGCGGAGCTCGGCCACGACTTCCTGTGGCTGGTGCAGATCGCCGGCACGCAAGCCGGCTCCGGCTACGGCGGCACGCCGGCCGCGGAGCGCATCGTCCGCTTCGAACTGCGCGACGACAAAGTGCTGCTACGCGACGTGCGCTACTCGGTGCGCGCGGACACCACCGACTCGATCAAGAAGGCGATCGAAGCGATCTCGATCGCTCCGATCATCGCGCTGTTCCCGGTGAAGGCGTGGGGCAAGGACAAGGCCCCGGTCATCGACGTCACCGACGTGTTCAAGGGCGACATCACGGAGTTCTCGGCGCGCGCGGCGTTCAACGCGCAGGGCGCCGACCCGGGCAAGAGCTTCATCGAATCGGTGAAGTCGTTCCCCGAGAACATCGAGACGAAGGTCCTGATGACGTATCGCGTCAACAAGGGCGGCTTCGATTTCGAGACCATGGACTGGGGTCCGCCGCAGACCGCGCTGACGGCGCTGATCCACCATTCGATGGTCCGCCTGCCGCTGCAGCCGATGAAGCCGCGCGAGTACGACTCGCGCGTCGGCTTCTTCACGGTCGGCTTCCTCGACTACGCGTCGCAGGAGCAAGGCGTCGAGCGCGTCAACTACGTCAATCGTTGGCGACTCGAGAAGCGCGACAAGAACGCCGCGGTGTCCGAGCCGACGAAGCCGATCGTCTACTACGTCGGTCGCGAGGTTCCGGACAAGTGGAAGCCCTGGGTCAAGAAGGGCATCGAGATGTGGCAGCCGGTGTTCGAAGCGGCCGGCTTCCGCAACGCGATCCTCGCGAAGGACGCGCCGTCGCCGCAGGAAGACCCGGACTGGGACGCCGAGGACGCGCGCTATTCGTCGATCCGCTGGATGCCGTCGGTCGTCGAGAACGCGTACGGCCCGCACGTGCACGATCCGCGCACCGGCGAGATCCTCGAGGCCGACATCCAGATCTTCCACAACGTGCTGAAGCTCGCGCGCGATTGGTACTTCGTCCAGGCCTCGCCGAACGACGAGCGCGCGCAGTCGCTGCCGCTGCCGGACGATCTGCTCGGCGAACTGCTCGCGTACATCGTCGCGCACGAGGTCGGGCACACGCTCGGCTTCCCCCACAACATGAAGGCGAGTTCGGCGTTCACCGTCGAGCAGTTGCGCAGCAAGGACTTCACCGAGAAGTGGGGTTGCGAGGCGTCGATCATGGACTACGGGCGATTCAACTACGTCGCCCAGCCCGGCGACGGCGCGCGGCTGATCCCGAAGATCGGCCCGTACGACTACTTCGCCGTCGAGTGGGGTTATCGCGAGTTCGCCGCCGGCCTGACGCCGGAACAAGAGCGCGCGGAGCTGCACAAGATCGTGTCGCGCCAAGTCGCCGACCCGGTGCTGCGCTTCTCCGATCCGAACCCGTTCCTCGATCCGTCGGCGCAGACCGAAGACCTCGGCTCGGACGGCGTCGAGGCGACCGCGCTCGGCTTGAAGAACATCGACCGCGTCGCCGGCTACTTGGTCAAGGCGACCTGTAAGGCCGACAAGGACTACGAGCTGCTGCGCAACATGTACGAGGCGCTCGTCGGACAACGG
>JAEUIB010000799.1 GCA_016795255.1 Planctomycetota bacterium | reverse complement strand
GGTCGCGATAGACCTTCCCGACCTCGACGACGACGACCGGTCGATACGGCCGAGGCGCCGGTTCGTCGCGGACGAGCCACGCGCGTGACTCTCCGTCGATCCCGGGCAGCGGCTCGAGGCCGATCAACTCGAGCAACGTCGGCAGCGTGTCGACCGCGCCGACCAGCGGCTTCACGACGCGTCCCGCCGGCAACCCGTTCGGCCAATGCAGGATCCACGGGATGTGCGTGAGCTCGCGATGCAGGTTGCGGCCGCCGTGGCCGATCGACATGCGATCGAACAGCTCTTCGCCGTGGTCGGCGACGACGACGATCAGCGTGTCGTCGAGCAGATCGCGCTGTCGCAGATGCTCGACGAAGCGCGCGAGCTGCGCGTCGTTGTACGCGACCTCTTCGTCGTAGAGGTCCGACAGCAGTTTCTGCTCCGGCGGCGAGAACACGTTGCCGCCGGTCTTGCGCGCCTGCAGTCGTTCGACCGAGCCGTCCATGTCGGTCGTGGCCGCGGCGGCGTAGGCGACGACGTCGGGATGGCGCGTGTAAGGCTCGTGTGGGTCGATCGTGTGCAGCATCAGGAAGAACGGCTGCTCCGGAGCGCGCGCCCCGTCGATCCACGCGATCGCCGAGTCGACGAGGCGCTCGGCGAGGTAGACGTCGTCCGCGCGGCGCTTGCGCTGCAACCACGTCAGGTCGCGATCGAGCTCGAGGTACTCGTCGTACCCCTGCGCGAATCCGAATTGCGCCGAGGTCGCGACCGTCAGCGTGCGCCCGACGGTCGCGTAGCCGTGCGCCTTGAACCACTCCGGCGCGGTCGTCATCGACTCGGGCAGGCGGTCGCCGAACGCGCGCGAGAACGGCGGCGCGAAACACCCGGTGAGCAGCGTCGCGACCGACGGCTGCGTCCAGTTGGTGTGCGCGTGGACTTGCTCGAAGCGGACGCCGCCGCGCGCCAGCGCGTCGAACGCCGGCGTCGGGCGCGCGTAGCCGTAGCACGACAGCCGATCGGCGCGCAGCGTGTCGACCAGCCAGAACACGACGTTCGGCGGACCCTTGCGCGCGTCGTCGTCCGCGCACCCGGAAAGCGACGCGATGCCGGCGAGGACCGCGAGCGTCAGCAGCGAAGGAAGCTTGCGCGGCATCATCGGGGTGGATCCGGGCGCGAGAGAACCGGCGCATTGTGGCCGGAGCGCCGCGGGCCGGCAATCCGCGCGAACGCGGCCTTTACTTCGGGCATCCGACCTGTTGAAACCGAGGCCAAGCGCAACGACGGATCCCCGCCGCCCATGTCCGACGCGATGAAGAAGCATCTCGAAGCCGAGTGCGCGACGCAGCTCGACGACATCCTGGCGGTGGGACCGACGCAGGCGCGCGCCATGGCGGCGGAGTTCGTCGAAATGGCGTATCAGGCGTCGAAGGCCGAAAAGACGTTCGACCTGCCCGAGGACTACGGCGACCGATTGATCGCCGACGAAGCGCGCGATCCGGCGGTGCGAGCGCACCTGGCGCCGCGGCGCGCCGAGGGCGTCCGCGACGACGACCTGCGGTGGTGGTGGAACCGGCACGACGTCCAGCGCCGATTGGCGGTCGTGCTCGACGCGGTGATGAAGTCCGCCGCGATGCGCTTCTTGCACGAACAACAGAAGCTGCCCGAGGACGAGGTGCTGCGCCGCCTCGCGTTGCTCTATCCGGACTACAGCGACGCGCTCGACGATCCGAACGTCGGCGCCGACGCCGACGCGCCGCTGCCGATCGAGTTGAAGAACCGCGTCAGCGACTATCTCGCGCGCGAGGCGTCGAGCCCGGACGGTCGCGTGCCGCGGCTGTTGAAGGGCAAGTCGTCGTTGAACGCGTTGCTGCGCGACGAACTGCGCGCCGGAAAGATCTGAGCCCCGCGATGCCGACCGTGATGGAAGTGCTGCGCGGCCTGATGCCCGAAGCGAGCAACAACACGCTGCGCGGCCTCGTCAAGGAGGGTCGCGTCACGATCGCCGGTCGCAAGGCGAAGACGACGAACGACGAGGTCGAGACCGGCGCGCGCGTGCTGGTGCTGCCGCGCCGCAGCGCTCTCGAGCATCGCTTGGCGCCGCTGACGCTGATCCACGAGGACGACGACATCATCGTCGTCGACAAACCGCGCGGCCTGCTGACCAGCACGACTGCACGCGAGAAGCGCGTCACCGCGCTGCAGCGGATCGACGAGTACCTCCACGCGACCGACCGCACGAAGCACGCCGTCGCCGTCCATCGACTCGATCGCGACGCGTGCGGCCTGCTCGTGTTCGCGAAGTCGCCGCGCGCCGTCGAGCGACTGAAGCGTCAATTCTTCGAGCACACCGTCGAGCGCCAGTACCTCGCGATCGTGCGCGGTCATCCGGATCCGCCGGAGGGTCGGATCGACCTCGCGCTGTTCGAGCGCGCGGACGGGATCGTCCGCCCGGCGAAGCCGGAGGATCGCGCGAAGGAAGCGTCGACGCGCTACCGCACCGTCGAGCGACGCGGCGAGAACGCGGTGCTCGAAGTCGAGCTCGAAACCGGCCGCAAGCACCAGATCCGCGCGCACCTGTCGGCGATCGGACATCCGCTGGTCGGCGACGAGGACTACGGCGGCGGCAAGGGCGTGATGCTGCTGTGCGCCGTCTCGCTGGCGTTCGACCATCCGACGAAGCCGAAGCGGATGCGCTTCGAACGCGAACCGCCGCCGGAGATGCAGGCCCCCGCGCCGTGACGACGGCGATCGCCGCGGTCAGTCGGTCGCGTCGCGCAGGCGTTCGATCCACGCTTCGACGAGCTGATGCTCGAGCGGCTCGTCGGGCAACGGATGCGCGAGGTCGTGGAGGATCTCTTCCAGCGCGTCCTCGCGCCCCGGCTCCATCGCGACGTCCGGACGGCCTTCGATCAGCGCCGCCCATTCCTCGATCTCGCGATGGTGCAGGCCGCCTTCGAGCCAACGGCGCAGCACGCCGATCGCGTCCTCGCCGGTGAACGTGACGAGCGGAGTGTCGTCCTCGGGGTCGGTCTCGTACAACTCGGACGCGATTTCGTCGAGCGGCCGCTTGTACGTGATCAGGGCCCGCAGCAGAGTCCTGCGAGCGCGGATGTCCGGGTGTTTCGACATGCGCCGGAGAATAGCGGTCGTCGATGCGCTTCAAACACCGAGACCTGGTCAGTGACGTCGTGCTGCGCTGTCCCGCGGGACATCCGCTGGTGCTGCGTTGCCATCCGGTGCGCCACGGCAAGGGCGGCGCGACGCCGTTCCCGACGTTGTATTGGCTCGCGTGTCCGACGGTCGCGGCGACGATCGCTCGGCTCGAGCACGGCGGAGCGATCGCCCGACTCGAAGCGCAGATCGCCGCCGACCCCGCGTTGCGGGCGCGCATCGCCGCGGACCACGACGCGTACGTCCGCGAACGTTCGGCCGCGCTGACCGCGGACGAGCGCGCGGAGCTCGAACGGCGCGGGCTGCTCGCCGCGTTCGAGAGGCGCGGGATCGGCGGCATCGTCGATCGCGCGACCGTGAAGTGCCTCCATCTGCATTGGGCCCATCACCTCGTGCGCGGCAGCGCGATC
>JAEUIB010000779.1 GCA_016795255.1 Planctomycetota bacterium | reverse complement strand
CGTCGCGATCGTGTCGCGCGACAAGTCCTCGCCGTAGCGCAGTTCGAGCAGTTCGCGCGTCGACGCGTCGAGCTGCGCCATCGCGTCCCGCAGGTCGGCGACGCGCTCGGCGCGCACGAGGCGCGTCAGTGGGCCGGTCTGCGCGACGAAGAGAGCGTCGGACAGGTGCGTGTCGTCGGCTCGCTTCCTCGCGTCGCGCAGACGGTTCAAGCAGAGGTTGCGCGCGGCCGCGAGCACGAACGTGGCCGCATCGTCGACGTCGGTCGCGTTGCGCAACAGGCGTTGCGTCAATTCCGAGACCGCGTCTTCCGCGTCGCGCGGATCGCGCAGATAACGAGCGCAGAAGCGCACGAGGCGGCCGCGCTCGGACGTCAGCCACTCGATCACGCGTGCCTGCGTCATGGCGAGGATCCGGCGGGGGCGGGCGTGAGCGTCGGCGTGGGCTCCTTCAGCGGAGCTTCGACCGTGCGCCGCTGCGATCCGTCTGGCGCCGAGACGTCGAGCGAGACCATCGCGACCGGTTCGTCGCCGAGCGCTTCAAACGCTCGGACGAGCAACGCGTCGAACTCGTCGCGCGGGTCGGCCGCGCCGCGCACGCGCTGCATGACGTCGAGCAGGCGCGCGACCGGGACGCCGTGGATCGCGTGGACGTGGACCCAGGTCTCGTCGTCGTCGGCGCCCGGGAGCTTCGCGATCAGCGCGTCGCCGTCGAAGCGCCACGCGACGAACGGACTGCGTGGCTGATTCGCCTGCCACACGAGCGTGCGGTTCGCGCGCGTCACGGCGATGCCGTCGCGCTCGATCGGCGTGTCGCCGTTCGCCGTGATGACCGTCAGCGTCGTCGTCGCTCCGAGTTCGCGGCCGGCGACGAGACGGAACAGCGTCGTGAAGTCCTCTTCGAAGCGCTTGCGGTAGCGCCGCGACTCCGCGCGCTTCGCGACTCCGAGCAGCAACTCGATCGGCTCGCCGTCGACCGCGACCGGTCGCATGAACGAGCCGTCCTCGAGCGTCACCCACGGCACGTCGTCCTTCCACGTCACGGCTTGCCACGGCGCACGCTCCTCGCCGCCTTCGCCGCGCAAGTCCGCGAACGCGGCGAACGCGCCGAGCCCGGGCCGCGTGATCCACGCCCACGCGCCGGCGGCGACGAGCACGACGGCGATCGACGTCGCGACGATCATTCGGGTGCGGTGGCGCTCGAACCACCACGACAGCCGTTCGCGCAGCGTCCAACCAGATGCGCGGATCGCCGTGCCCGCGAGGTGACGGCGCAGGTCGTCCGCCAGTTCGGTCGCGGTCGTGAATCGACGTCGCGGATCGGGAGCGAGCGCGGTCGCGACGATCGCGTCGAGGTCGCGCGGCAGCGTCGCGTCGATGGATCGCAGCCGTCGCGTGGCGCCGCTGCGAACGGCATCGAACACGGCGGCGGCCGACGCGTCGCGGGGCTCGAGCGGCAGCGTGCCCGTCAGCGCCTCGAACAGCAGCACGCCGAGCGACCACACGTCGCTCGCGGGAGTCGCCGCGTGCGCGCCGTGTCGCGCGACCTCGGGACTCGCGTACGGCAGCGTGCCGAGCATCGCCGACGTGTGCGCGAGGGGCGGCGCGCGCGGATCGTCGACGAGTTTCGCGAGGCCGAAGTCGACGACTTTCACGCCGCCGTCGTCGGTCACCATGACGTTCGACGGCTTCAAGTCGCGATGGACCACGCCGCGTGCGTGCGCGTGCCCGACCGCGTCCGCGACTCCGAGCACGAGCCGCACGCGCGCGTCCCGCGACAACGTCACGTCGCGCAGCACGTGGTGGAGCGGGCGGCCGGACACGCGCTCCATCGCGAACCAGCGCAGTCCGTCGGCGGTGACGCCGGAAACGTGGATCGCCGCGATGCCGGGATGCGCGAGCTGGCCGAGCACGTCGATCTCGCGCGCGAAGAAGCGCTCGCGCTCGTGCGGCGAGGGTCCGACGTCGCGCAGGACTTTCACGGCGACGTCGCGGCTCGGTGCCTCCTGACGGCCGGCGTAGACGATGCCCATGCCGCCCGCGCCGAGGATGCCCGTGATCGTGAATGGACCGATGACGTCCGGGAGGCCGGGGACGGGCATCCGCGCGTGTTCGCGCATGCCGTCGACGAAGCCGCGCAACTGCGCGACGCGCGCGGCGCCGGACGGATGGTCGCGCAACCACGCGTCCAGCTCCGGCGCCTCGCGATCGATCCAGCTCCAGAGTTGTCGGTCGGAGACTTCGCCGTCCATGCGAGGACGTATGACACCGCTGCGCGGCGCATGCCGGTCGGATTTTCTCGCCGCCGTCGCGTCCGCGCCCGGGTCCACGTCCCGCGGAGGTGCTCATGCGTCGACTCGGAACCACTCTGCTGACCTTCGGACTCGGGCTGATCGCGACGGCCGTCGGCCTCGTGCCGCTGGAGCGACCGGCATTCGCCCATGTGTCCCTTGCGGACGATTGGAAGCGCGTCGCGCCGTTCACCGGACTCCGCGTCGACGGCGACACGGTCGAGATCCGCGTCGACGGCGACTGGGTGCGCTGGGTCGCGATCGACGGCATCGAGGTCACGACGATCGTCGAGCACGCCAAGCGCACGTACCGCGATCGTTGGACGAAGCGCATCGGCGAGGACCTCGTCGAAGTGCTCGCCGGCCTCGATCACGAGCTCGGCGACGTGTGCACGCTGCGCGTCGCGGACCTCGACGGCGGCAACGAACGCGATCTCGCGGACACGACGGTGACGAGCGACAAACGGCGCGACGTGCTCGTGACGAATCGCAGAGCTTTCGAGAACCCGGTCGAGCCACCGCGCGCGGCGCGGTTGTCGCCGGCGCAGGTCGAGCGCGACGTCGAGGTGTTCTTCGACGCGCTCGACGCGCGGTTCGCGTACGCGCGCTACGGCGACGTCGACCTCGTCGCATTGCGCACGGCGACGCAGGACGAACTCCGCGCCGTCGGCGAATGCGACGCGAACCGGCTCGGACTCGCGCTGACGCGCGTGCTCGCGCAGTTCGTGGACGGCCACGCGCGCGTCGAGCCCGATCCGCTCGAGGCGTCGACGACGCAGTTCCTGCCGTTCCTGACGGGATTCGCGGCGGGCAAGCTCGTCGCGTTCGAAGCGGACCGTTCGGCGTTGCTCGATGCGGAGCGCCCGTACGTCGTCGCGCTCGACGGCGTGCCGATCGAGCGCTGGCTCGCGGCGGCGGACGCGTACGTCGCGCGCGGCGCGCCGGCGTACCGCGAGCATCGCGCGACGCGCGTGCTGCGATGCCTCGGGCAGTTGCGCGCGGATCTCGGGATCGCCGCCGCGGACGCCGTCGCCGTGACGCTTTGCGACGCGTCGGGCAAGGACTCGACGACGGTCACGCGACGTGTCGCATCGAGCCCGCCGCGCTTCGGCACGTGGCCGCGGACCACGACGCACACGCGCGACGACGGCATCGCGATCGTGCGGATCGAGTCGATGGACGACGAGCCCGAGTTCCTCGATCGCATCGAACGGGAGATCGAGCACGCGAAGGACGCCAAGGGCTTGATCCTCGACGTGCGCGGCAACGGCGGCGGCTCACGAGCGCTTCTCGTCCGACTCGCGCCGCATTTCCTCGATCCCAAAGCGCCGCCGGTGATCGCGAACATCGCCGCGAAGCGGCTGTTCGATGGCGACGACGCCGACGCGTGCGAAGGACTGCTCGCGAATCGATTTTTGTTCCCGGCGGGTTCGTCCGAGTTCGACGCGAAGACGAAGGCGTTCCTCGCGGGGCACATGAAGGAGTTCC
>JAEUIB010000754.1 GCA_016795255.1 Planctomycetota bacterium | reverse complement strand
CGCTCGGGATCGGGGACGTGAGTTCCGACGGCAATCTCGACGTCGTCGTGGTGAACACGGGATCGGACGACGTGGCCGTACTGCTCGGCAATGGATCGGGCGCGCTCGGCCAGGCGACGAAGCTCGCCGGGACCTCCGGTCCTGCCAGCGTCGCGATCGGCGACGTGAACGGCGACGGGGATCCGGATCTGGCCGTCGCGAATTGGTACGCGGGCAACCACTCGATCTTCGCCGGCAATGGCGCGGGCGGATTCGGCGTGCCGACCACCGTCCCGGGGATCGCCAATCCCATTCACGTCGTGCTCACGGACCCGGACGGCGATGGTTTTCCGGACCTCGTCGCATCGCATCTCTATGGGAACTGCGTGACGATCGCGCGTGGAAACGGGAGCGGTGCGTTCGGTGCGCAGACGCTGGTCGCCACCGGCGCGGGTCCGTACGGGATCGCCGCGGGGGACCTCGACGGTGACGCGGCGGTCGATCTCGCCGTCGCTGCGCGCCATCTCGGAGCGGTCTCGATCCTCCTCAACGAGTGTCCACCTGCCGGATGCGGGAGCCTGGCGTCCGTCGCGAGCTACGGGGTGGGCAAGCCCGGGAGCGGCGGCATTCCGCAACTCCAATCGGTCCCACCGAAGCTCGGGTTCGCCACGAGCATCGTCCTGTCCAACGCCGTGCCCGGTCCCGGCGTTTTCATCGCGGGACTGGCGAGCACCGCGATTCCGTTCGACGGCGGGACGTTGCTCGTGACCCCGGACGTCACGGCCCCCGTGATCGTGCCGCCGGGTGGGTCGCTCGCGATCCCGATCGTCGTGCCGGTGCTCGCCGCGCTCTGTGGCGTCGACGTCTACTTCCAAGCTCTCGTGTTCGACGCATCCGCAGGTGGGCTGTACGGAACCGCGCAATCCCCGGGACTGCATTGGACGATCGGCAACTGACGACCGCCGATCGCCGAGCACCCTCGCATTCCGATTTGCGCTCGCGATCCTCCGCGGAGTCGATGGCTCGCATGTCGATCGACGAGGTCTCCCGACCAGTGACGAGCGTCACGGTTTGCGGGTTCGGATCCTGTCACCCCGACCGATCACGCCCTCGCCCGCTTCGCATGACGAGCGTCGCCACGCCCGCGAGGACCAGCGCGAACACGAGGATCGCCGCGTGCGCGCCCAGCGCCGTCGCGGCGGCCGTCGTCGGTTCCATGCCCGCGAGGCGATAGCCGGCGACCCAGCCGGCCTCGAACGTGCCGACGTTGCCGAACGTGTTCAGCGGCAGGATCAGCGCGAGGGACAGGCCCGTCGAGCCCAGGATCGAGCGCAGGAACGGGAAGTCGACGCCGAACGCGACCAGGATGCACCAGCACGTGACGAACGTGCAGAGCCACTGGATCTGCGTGACGACGAACACCGCGAGGTCGGTGCCGCGAGCGCGGACGCGGCGGGCGTGCTCCGCGAGGGCGTCGAGTTTGCGGCCGAGCGCGGCGCGCCACGCGCTCGTGCTGCCGCGGGCCACCATGCGGGCGCCGAGCGTCGCGAGTGGAGCCAACGCGAACGTGACGGCGGCTGCGGCTGCGAACACGACGCTCGCGACGATCCACAACTCGGCCTGCGCGGACGCCGGCGCGTGCATCAGCAGCGCCAGCAGGAACCACGCCGCGATGCCGCCGACGTCGAACAGCCGCGACAGCAGCAGCGTCACCGCGCTCTCCCCGAGCGGCACGGCGTAGCGGTCCTTCGCGAGCGCGAGCCACGACAGCTCACCGGTCCGCGCGGGCAGCAACATGTTCGACAAGTTGTGGACCGCCATGACCGCGGTGAGATCGACGAGCGGCGGGGCGGCGCTGACCAACAGGAGGCGGAAACGAATCGCGCGCGCGACGTAGCACGCGACGTACGCGAGCAGCGCGAGCGCCAGAGGGCCGGGCCGCGCCGACGCCAGCGTGTCGCGCAGCACCGCGACGTCGAGGGAGCGCAGCGCCAGCGCCAGGAACGCGAGGGCCAGCACGCCCAGCAGGATGCGCTTCCACGGTCGTTGCGGGCGCGGCGATGGAGGGGGGTCGAGCACGGCGGGAGTCTATCGGCAGAGCGCGGGCGGCCCCTGTCGGCCCTCGTGTGAATCCGCTCGCGCCAGCGCATGCGCGCGGTCGCCCCGTGGACCGTCCCGAGGTAAAGTCCCGTGCTTCGCGATTCCCGGAAGGACCCTGCCGGCATGGGACGTCTGTTGTGGCTCGTTGCGGCGGCGTTGGCGCTCGGTGCCGTCGTCGCGGTCCCGCTGGTGTTCGACCCGGCGATCCTCGAAGACGTCAACGGCCTGAACGGCACGCTCGAGGCGAAGCACGCCGTGCTGCGGTCGGCCGGCTTCCTGGCAGCGGCGTTCGCGCTGCTGGCCGCGGCGGTCGCCGGTCGCAGGACGATCCAATGGAGCCTCGTCGACGTCGCGTCGTTCGGCTGGCTGGCCTACTCCGCGTACACCCTGTCGTTCGCGTCGGACGTGCCGAGCGGGATCGGTGCGCTGGCGTCGCTGACCGCTGCGGCCATCGTCGGCGTGATCGTGCGGACCGTGGCCTCGGTCGAAGGGCCGGGGCGCATCGTGCGCTGGCTGCTGTGGAGCGTGCTCGGCGCCGGAGCGATCAATTTCGGCGTACGGATCCTGCACGCGGGGCCGGCGCTGACTCCCGGCAGCGAGAAGTTCTCGTCCCACCTGTTCTCGCACGACAACGTCGCCGCGTTGCTGTTCGTGCCCGCGATCGCGCTCGCCGGCATGTGGGCGTTCCGCGCTCGCGGCCGCTCGCGGCCGATCGTCGCGCTGCTGGCGCTGGCGTGCATCGGCGTGCTGGTGCTGCTGAAGAGCAAGGCCGGTCTGATCGCCGCCGTCGTCGGCCCGCTGTTGTTCGTCGGCGCGATGGCGTTCTGGCGCGTGGCGCGGTCGTCCATCGCGCACAGCCGGGCTCGCGCGGCGCTGCTCGCCGTCGCGACGACCGCGGCCCTCGGCCTGCTGGTGTGGCTGCCGTCGACGCCCGCGGTCAGCGCGTTCCTGAAGGAGCAATTCAATCGGTTCGTGACCAGCGCGGACATCAACTACAACGCGGCCTACATGCGGCCCGCGATCTGGAAGAGCATCTTCCGGATGGTCGAGGAACACCCGCTCGGCGTCGGCGTCGGCAACTTCACGGTGGCGCT
>JAEUIB010000753.1 GCA_016795255.1 Planctomycetota bacterium | reverse complement strand
CGGGCGAGCGAGAACGAGCAGGGCGAGGCGCGCCGACGAGGCGTATCGACGGAGAGATACGGCGAGGAGGCGCAACGAAGAACTGCTCGTTCGCAGCCGGCCGAGTGCCTGCCGACCTTTTTCAACGGGCTGTTAACATCGCGGCCTCGATGAGCTGCGCTCGAAGGCTCGTCGCGACGCTTCGGAGTTCCACGACATGCACGCCGACACCCGTCGCTACAACGCGGCCCAGTCCCCCGCGGATCGCGCGATCTGCGATCTCTTGGCCAAACAGATCGACGCCGATCTGCCCGAAGCCGAGAACAAGGTCTGGCACGCGCATCCGGTGTGGTTCCTCGACGGCAATCCGATCGTCGGGTACAGCAAACTGAAGGACTGCGTGCGGCTGCTGTTCTGGAGCGGCCAGTCGTTCGACGAGGACGGCCTGAAGGTCGAGGGCAAGTTCAAGGCGGCGGAAGCGCGGTACACCTCCGTCGACGAGGTCGACGTGAAGGCGTTGCGGCGCTGGCTGAAGAAGTCGCGGGACATCCAGTGGGACTACAAGAACATCGTGCGTCGGAAGGGCCGGCTGGAACGGCTGAAGTGAGCGGAGGCGACCGATGGCAGCGGCCAAGAAGTCCACGAGCGGTCTCGCAGCGACGCTGATCGCGGCGGCGCAGTCCTTGCCCGACGTGACGGCAGGCATCGCGTGCGCGGGCACGGCTCTCGAAGCGAAGACGTTCAACGTCGGCAAGAAGGCGTTCCTGTTCGTCGGGGCGAAGGACGCGCGGTTCAAGCTCGGCCCGGCGCTCGGCGAGGCGACGGAGTGGTCGGCTCGCGAGCCGGCCGCGGTGCGCGTCGGGACGAACGGCTGGGTGACGATGCCCGTCGCCGGCGATGGTGGCCCCGATGCGAAGACGCTCGGCCGATGGGTGCGTGAAAGCCACGAGCTGGCTAGCGGCGGCGCTGCGCCCGCGCGCCCCGCGACGCGCAGCAAACCACGCGGACGATCGTCATGAAGCGACCGAAGGCGCGCGCGTCGAAGCCCGAGGCGGCGACGAAAGCCCCGCGTCCGCGGTCGCCGAAGCTGCTCGCGGGCGGCAATCCGCAAATCGCGAAGGCCGACGGCGAAGAGCCCGTGCAAGCGTTCATCGACGCGATGCCGGGTTGGAAGAGCGCGGTCGGCCGCCGCATCGACGAGCTCGTGTCGCACTCCGTCCGCGATCTGCGCAAGGCGGTGAAGTGGAACTCGCCGTTCTACGGCGTCGACGGACAGGGATGGTTCCTCAGTTTCCATTGCTTCGCGAAGTTCGTGAAGGTCGCGTTCCTCCGCGGAGTACTGCTCGATCCGCTGCCGCCGGGCACGTCGAAGACTCCGAGCACGCGCTACTTGGACATCCGCGAGGACGAACCCCTCGATGAAGCGCAATTCGTCCGTTGGGTGAAGCAAGCCGCGGCGATCCCCGGCTGGAACGGCGGCTCGAAGAGCGCGGGCGGCGTCGACCTGTAAGCGGCCTCGCGGCCTGTAGCGGCCGCGCAGCGAGATGCGGGAGCGGGAGGTTCGATGTTCTGGCGCGCGTTGCTCGCCTTCGTGGCCCTCCCCGGCGTCGTCGCGTTCGCCGTTCCGTTCGCTTGGCTCGCGTGGCGAGGACCCCTCGAGATCGTCCACCGTGGCGGCCTCGGCGTCGTCGCGCTCGGAACGATCGGCCTCCTATGGTGCGTGCGGGACTTCTACGTCCGCGGCAAGGGCACGCTCGCGCCGTGGGCGCCGCCGCGAACGCTCGTCGTCGTCGGCCTGTACCGCTTCAGCCGCAATCCGATGTACGTCTGCGTTCTGGTCGTCCTGTCCGGCATCGCGTGGACGTTCGCGTCGAGTGCGATCGCCGCATACGCGGTCGTCGTCGCGTGCGGGTTCCATCTGCGGGTCGTCCTCGGGGAAGAGCCGTGGCTCGCGGCGCACCACGGAGCCGTTTGGTCGGAGTACGAACGGCGCGTGCGGCGTTGGATCGGTTGGACGGAGGGGCCGACGTCTTGAGTTCGGAACTCGATGGCGCGGGGCGCGGTGGCGCGCGCCGCGCCGTAGAGGCGCCCGTGTCGTCAGTCGCGGTGGATGCAATCGACTTCGAGGATTCGACGGGCCGTATAGGGGTTGTAGAAAGATAGTGGGCC
>JAEUIB010000750.1 GCA_016795255.1 Planctomycetota bacterium | reverse complement strand
CCTTCCCGTCGAGCTGTCGCTTACGCGATCCTCGTCGACGAACGCAGTCGGAACGCCCATTTGCGACACCACACCTCGAGCGCGGAGCGCCGGGCGACGTCGCGCGAAAGCGCACGGGGGCTGACCCCTTTCGCTACCCTCGCGCCATGAGCACCGACGGCAAGAGTCTTCAGGACACGTTCGCTCCGAACCTCGCTTGCTTCGGGTGTGGGCCCGCGAACACGCAGGGCTTGCGCATCAAGAGCTTCGTCGACGGGGATCGCGTCGTCGCGACGTGGCAGGCGCAGAAGCACCACGAGGCGTACCCCGGCATGCTGAACGGCGGCATCTGCGGCGCGCTGCTCGACTGCCATCTCAACTGGGCGGCGGCGCACTACTTGATGGTGAAGCGCGGCGTCTCGGTGCCGCCCTGCACGGTCACGGCGAACTACACGGTCTCGTTGCTGCGTCCGACGCCGAGCGACAAGCCGCTGACGATCACCGCGCGCATCCTCGAGTCGACCGACGACCGCGCGACCGTCGAAGGCACGATCGAAGCGAACGGCAAGGTCACGGCGACCTGCAAGGGTCTGTTCGTCGCGGTGAAGGAAGGGCATCCCGCCTTCCATCGCTGGTGACGGGAGCGCGCGGCGAACGCGCGCTCCGCGCCACGCACCTCACTTCGAGTATCGAAGCGTCGCCTCGAAGTCGGCCCACGGCCGACGCGAGAACAGCGTCACGTCCTTGCGCAGTCGCGAGAACTCCACCTTCGCTGCCGCCGAGTCCTCGCCGTCGTCGATCCACAGCGCGAGGTCGGCGACCTGGACGATCGGCTCGCCGTTCCACTTCAGCACGATGTCGCCGGGCTCGATGCCGGCCGCGGCTGCCGGTGAATCGGCGCGCACCGCGGCGACGACGAAGCCGTACGGACTGCTCGTGCTGATCATGCTGCGGCGCGCCTTGGACTGCGCCTCGTCGAAGTTCATCCCGGTGATCGCCTCGACGAAGCCGACCGGGTCGCTCTGCGCGTCCGGCCGCTCGACGCCCGAGTCGGTCGGCTCGACGACGCGATGCGAGAACGTCACGCCGCCGATCGACACGCGCATGCCGTCCTCGGACACCTCCGCGTCGCGGATCACGGCGTCCTTCGGCACGCACGCGGTCACGGCGAACGCGCCGGTGTCGATGCCGTCGTTCGTCGACACCACTTCGAGCGTCATCTCGGCCAGCGCGATCGGACCGAGCTTGAACTTGCCTTCGATCCGCTCGACGTTGCCGTCGTCGGCGTCGATCGTCACGCGTGCTTCGGTCCAGAACGGGTTGTCCTCGGCTTCCGGGGCCGGCGCCTTGCGATCGATGACGAACGTGCGCAGCCCGGCTCGCTTCTCGGTCGCGTTCGTGCGTTCGGTCAGCTCGTACTCGCCCGGCTTCTCGACCAGCTCGCGCACGAAGTCGAACGACAGCACGTGCATCCAGTCGAACTGCGACGCGCCCTGCTGGCCGCCGGTCGTGCGCTCGGCGACGTTCGTCGCGCGGTCGTAGCTCCAGAACTCGGCGCCGTCGAAGCCCGCGCTCGGCACCGTCGTCGCGAGCGCGTCGATGCCCGCGACATCGGTCCACAGCAGCATCCGGTTCGGCGCCTTGATCCGCACCCACGCGACGTTCGTCTGCGTTTCCTGCGCCTGATGATCGTCGGACAGCAATGCCGTCAGGATCTCGATCGCCTGCAGCCGCGCGTCGATGCGCAGCGTCGCGTCCTCGAGTTCGAGGTACGCGCGCGCCGCCTGCTGCAGCGCGACGCGCGGATCGGCGGCGACTCCCTTGCGATCGAACACGAACAGCGCGAACACGAGCGCGGCCGCGACCGCGAACGCTCCGCACCACGCGGTCAGCCGGCGGCGCTTCGCCGACGACTCGCCGCGGATCGCGCGGACCAGCGCCTGCGGCACCGGCGGCGCAGCGCGCAGTTCGTCGCGGAACGCTCCGCGCAGTGCGCTCGTCAGCTCGTCGTCGTGACTCGGATCGATCGGATTCATGACTCGGCTCCCGGGACGACGCGACCGATGCGTTCCCGCACTCGCTGTCGCGCCCGATGCAAGGTCACGCGCAGGACGTCCTCGGTCATCCCGAGGGCTTGCGCGGCGTCGCGGTAGCCGAGATCGATGCCGTCGACGAGGAACAACGCGCCGCGCCAATGCGGCGGCAGCGTCGCCAGCGCGTCGCGCAATCGCACGCGCTCCTCCGCTCCGGCGGCGAGACGCGGCGGCGACGTCGACTCGGGCGGACTCTCGAGGTCGAGTTCGTCCGTCGCCTCCGCCCGTTGCGTGCGCATGCGACTGCGCGCCAGGTTGCGGACCGTCGTCAGCAGCAGCGGCAACAGCGGACGCTCGAGGTCGAGCTCCGCTTCACGCGCCCACAGCTTCAGGTACGCCTCCTGCGCGAGGTCCTCGGCGGCCGCCGTGTCCGGCGCGAACTGACGCGCGAATCCGAAGACGACGCGCCAATCGGCGAGAGCTCGGTCGAAGGCTTGGCGTCGCGCGGGATTCACGGGGCGATCCTCGGCTTCCGTACGCGCGGTTCACGCTGCAGGAGGGCACATCGTTATCGCCGAAATCGCACGAGTTCGAATCCGCGCGCGGAGAGCACGGCGATGAGCGCCGTCAGCATCGGCCAGATCACGAGTTGCGGCAAGACCACGAGCGCGAGGAACTGCCGCACCGACCCGGGTGGCGCCATGAACACCGTGTCGACGAACGGCAGCGCGACGCGCTCGACGCGCGCCAACGAGAAGTGCGTCCCCCAGTCGCATCGGGTCGCGAGGACGTTCAACCCGACGACGACGAGCCGCGTCGCGAACGCGAGCCGCAGCGCCGTCGCGCCGACTCCAACCCGACTCCGTTGGAGGTACGGACCGAGCGCCACGCCCCACCACAGCAAGCCGACGGCGTGCGCGACGGGCTCGGGGGCCGCCGCGCGATCGAGCGCGAACCGACCCGCGATCACGCCGAGTCCGAGCACGAACGGCGCGACCCACGGACGCCGTTCCCCGCCCGGCCGCCAGCCGCGAGCGATCCAGATCGCCGCGCAGACGAACAGGATCGCGAGCACGAGCGGCAACGCCCACGCGGCAGCCACGGGTCGGTCGACGACGACGTGATGGTGGAACATCAACGCGCGCGTGATGCCCGTGCGCGGAGGCGCGTCACGCAGGATCCATGCGCGATGGACTCCGATCAGTGCCCCGCTCGCGAGCGCGAACACGATCGCCCGTCGCGCCCGCGGCCCGAGGTCGCGCGCGAATGCACACGCTGCGAACACGATCACGCCGAGCAGTCCGGCGCCGAACTCGATCACGAATCGCAGAAGCCCGCCTCGCCGGCGCACCGTCGTCGCCGCACGCAGTATCGGACCCGGCACGCGAGTCCGCCGTCACGAACCCGTAAAAGAGCGCGGCAGCAGTCGATCGCTCGACTGCTGCCGCGTCCTACGGGAGCCTGCGACGCTCGTGGCTGCGCAGCAGCCTCCGCGTCACAACGCGAAGTGCAGCCGCACGACGCGCGAGAAGCTCACACCGCCCGGCAGGGCCGG
>JAEUIB010000748.1 GCA_016795255.1 Planctomycetota bacterium | reverse complement strand
ACGACGCCGCGGCCGCCGCGTACTTCGTCCGTGCGTGCGAACTCGGCGCGCCGTCGGCGTGCGCCGTGCTCGGCCGTTGGCATCTCGAGGGCACCACGGTGAAGCAGAACCCGAGCATCGCCGCGCAGTACTTCGCGAAGGCCTGCGATCTCGGCAGTCCCGCGGGCTGCGAAGGCGTCGTCGGGCAGTACTTGTTCCTCGGTCAACGCGTGTCGCAGGACGTCGTGGTCGCGGCGCTCGACAAGCTCGAGACCATGCACGTCGCCGAGGAGACCGGCAGCGCCGCGTTCCTGCTGGCGTGCGCGTACGAGCGCGGGGCCGGCCGTCCGCAAGACCTGGCGCGCGCGCTCGAGCTGTACGACGCCGGCTGCGCGAAGGGCAACGCGCAGTGCTGCACGGAGGCGACGCGTCTGCGCGCCGCGGCAACTCCGCCGAAATGAGCTTCTGGCGTTCGCCGCGCTGCGCGACGTCGAAGGGCCCCCCGCGGAGCCGATCGTCCGGGAAGTCCCCGGCCAGTTCCGACGGCCCGACCGGATACCCTCGGTCGCCATACCGCTACAGCGGGGGTCGCGATCGCGCGACGCCCCGCTGCGAACGGGACCGGGACCGGTCGTCCCGGCCCGGATCGCGCGCGGCGCGGGAACCCGGGAGGCTGCCGTGCTCATCGTCGGATCGAATCACCTCGTGGCGGTCGTGCTCGCGGGGTCCATGGCGGTCGGTGGGGGCATCGTTCCGCCGCGACCCGCACCGTCGTTCCCGCCATCGGCGCCCTCGGTGCCCGGTCGCGTCATCCCGACGCCGCCCCCGACGCCTCCGACCGGCGGGCTGTACGACGGGCACGATCCGCTCGATCGCAAGCTGCGCGTCGACCAGGATCGCTTCCGCGAACTCGCCGACGACGAGCGCGTCGACCCGGCCGCCGCGCCGCGGGTCGTCGCGGGAGTCCTCGGCGAGCGCCTCGCCCTCGATCTCGCACGCAAGGTCGCGGCCGCGTTCACGTTCGATGCGGTCGCCGGGACCCGGCTCGAGTTCGTCGCGCGCGTCGAAGGCGGGCGGGCGACGGCGAACGTGCGCCTCGTCGGTCCGGACGGGATCGTGCGCGAGGACGTCGTCGTGAAGCCCGGGCGTGTCACGCGCATCGACCGGGCGATCGCGACGACGACGGGAACCTACCGGCTCGAACTCCAGCCGCAACCCGGGGACGAGCGCGGCACGCTGTTCGTCACGACGCGGGGCGTGCCGCCGGACGACCTCGTGAAGCCGGTCGCATTCGCCGACGGCAAACCCGAGCTGGTCACGATCGGCGGCATGCCGGGTCGGTCCTTGCGATCCGTGGTGCTGCGTGTGCCGCGGGGCGCCGGGCCGCTGCGGCCGTACGTCGACGTCGGATCACCGTCCGGCGAGTCGACCCGGATCGCCGCTCGCGTCGTCGACGGCGATCCGACGCAAGTGATCGTCGACGGGCTCGAACTCGACGAACTCGGCGATTGGACGCTGCGCATCGCCGATCTGAGCCGGGAGACGCGCGCCGGCGAACTGACGCTGGCGTTCGACGAACCGAAGCCGAACCGCCACATCATCCGCTTCGAAGGGCCGTGACGCGCCCGGCGGCGCCGCCGGTGTGGTCGAATGCGCCGCCCGGTGGGATCGACGGCGGAGCGGGTCGTGACGGATGCGGATCGGTGGGAGCGCACGAAGCAGATCGTCGGCGAAGCGCTGGCGCTGTCGGCCGGTGAACGCGCCCAGTACATCGATCGCCAATGCGGGGACGACACGGCGCTGCGGCGCGAAGTGTTGTCGTTGTTGTCGACCGAGACGAGCACTCGATTCCTGAAGTCGCCCGACACGGCGCTGCGGCGCGCAGCGCAGATCGAGGATCGCGCCGCGGCCGAGCCGTTGCAGCGCGTCGGCGAGTGGGACCTCGTCGCCGTGCTCGGTCGCGGCGGCATGGGCGTCGTCTATCGCGGCCAGCACCGCGCGACCGGCGCGGTCGCGGCGGTCAAAGTCCTGCGGTCGATCCAACTCCCGACCGAACTCGAGGTGCGTCGCTTCGAACGCGAGTCCGAAGCCGTGCGACGCCTCGACCATCCGGGCATCGTCAAGGTCTTCGACAGCGGCCACGACCCCGCGTCGCGGTGGTTCGCGATGGAGCTCGTCGACGGTCACGATCTGGCGTGCGAGCTGCGCGCGCTCGCCGGCGTGACGCCGGACGTGAAGCCGTTCCTGCCCGCGGTGCGCGCTCCGGGCTACGAGCTCGCCGCGGCGCAGTTGGTGGCGCGCGTGCTCGACGCGGTCCAGCACGCGCACGAGCACGGCGTCGTGCATCGGGACCTGAAGCCGAGCAACATCCTGATCGGCGCGGACCTCGCGCCGAAGGTCGCGGACTTCGGGCTCGCGCGCGTGTCGGCCGACACGACGATCACGCGCACCAGCGATCTCGGCGGCACCGCGCAGTACATGAGTCCCGAGCAGACGCGCTCTTTGCGCGACCGGATCGACGAGCGCAGCGACGTGTGGTCGATGGGCGTCGTGCTGTACGAGCTGCTGACGCGCGTGAAGCCGTTCGACGCCGAGGGGCCGACCGCCGTCCACGACGCGATCGTCAAGCTCGATCCGCTGCCGCCGCACGAGCGCAATCGACGCGTGCCGCGCGCGTTGTCGGCGATCTGCCTGCGCGCGCTCGAGAAGTCGCCGCGCCGCCGTTACGCGAGTGCGCGCGCGTTC
>JAEUIB010000746.1 GCA_016795255.1 Planctomycetota bacterium | reverse complement strand
GACAAGCCGCTGGCGCGGATCCACGCGACGAACACGACGACGAACACGACGCAGACGGCGGGCAACAGACCCACGCGCGACTCACGCCGCGCGCCGCGGCCGACGAACTCGGCCAGCGCGAGGAACCCGGCCGCGTACGCCGCCGACCAGTCGGACGCGAGCCCGACCAGCAGCGCGACGCACGCGAGCACCGGCCAGCCCTGCGCGCCGCGTTCGCGCCACCGTGCCCAGCCGATCAGCATCCCGAGCACGCCGAGCACGACGAACGGCCCCTGCGGATCGACGTGGCCGCCGTAGATCGCCGTGATCGGAACCGCCGCCGCCACCGCGGCGGCCACGTGCGGCCCGATGCCGACGAGGAGTCGTCGTGCGAGCACGAACACGAACCACGGGACGCACAGCCCGGCGATCCAGAACGGCAGCTGCGCGGCGCGCTCGCTCTCGCCGAGCACCGCGAACGCGACGCCGACGACCAGCGGCGCGAGCGGCGGGTGATGGACGTACGGGATGCGCGGCGTGCCGTCGTCCGGAACCCGACCGGGCGTCAGGTTCGGCACGCCGCCGTGCGCGAGGAACCCGTCGCGGACGTAGTTGCGCCCGGCGAGCGCGTAGCGCGCCGCGTTGTGCGCGAGGAACCCGAAGCGGAACGGTTCGGTGACCGGGATCCACGTCGACCACGCGCCGAAGGCGACGCCGCCGAGCAGCACGAGCCACGCCAGCAGCCGCGCGGGCCCCGACAGCGGCGTGGGTGCGCCGGCATTCATCCGTTCACCACGGGTTTCACCACGGCAGCAGCGCGCGCAGCGCGGCCTTCACCAATTGACCGAACGAGATCCCCGGCGGCTGCGGCGTGATCGAGTCGACGGTCGCACCGCGCAACTCGGTGAGGCGCTGCGCCGTGGTCTTGTCGAGATCGGCACGCAGCTCGGGCCGGCGCGTGCACAGATCGAGCAGCGCTTCGCCGCCGACGCGGATCACCTCCGCGCCGTCGACGCCGGCGACGACGTTCGTCGTGCGCGGCACGCGTCGCAGCACGCCGATCTCGCCGAAGAAGTTGCCCGGCTCGATCGTCCGCGTGCTGCCGTCTTGCAGCGTGACCTCGCAACTCCCGAAGCGCACGAAGTAGATCGCGTCGGAGCGCTCGCCGCTCTTCACGATCGCGTGGCCGGGTTCGAACGTGACCAGCATCGCGTTCTCGGCGAGGAACGTGCGGTCCGACGGCGTCGTGTTCGAGAGGAACGTCGCGTTGCGCTCGAGCACGTGCACGACGAGCTCGGTCTTGTCGCGCCGCTCCTGCGCGATCTGCTTCAGCTCCGTGTAGTCGATCTGGTGCTCGGTCTGGATCGGGAACGGGATCGAGATGCCCTTCGTGCGGAACGCGTACCAGATGTTGGTGCGGATGCGGTCCTCGACCGTCCAGTGCTTGCGGTAGCCGTGGATCCAGATGCGCAGCGTGTAGTTGATCGCGAAATCGCCGTAGCTCATCGTCCACGCTTCGGGCGCGGGTTGGTCGAGCACGTCGGGATCGGCGTTCGCGACCGACAGCAGCGTTTCCTTCACCACCAGCGGCGGGTCGTCGTAGCTCGCGCCGATGTCGATGCGCAGCGCGATGACCGGCGTCGGCCGGTCGTAGTTCAGCATCACCTCGCCGGCGATCTTGTTGTTCGGGACGATCACCATCTGGCCGTCGGACGTGACGATGCGCGTGGACCGCCACGTCTTCTCGACCACGACGCCTTTCAAGCCGCCGTCGCCGATCTGGATGTACTCGCCCTTGCGGTACAGGTTCTCGGCTTCGAGCGAGAGGCCCGCGAACAAGTTGCCGAGCGTCTCCTGCAGAGCGAGACCGACGATGATCGAACCGACGGTCGCCGAAGCCAGCAGCGCGCCGAACTCGATCTCGGGGGCGCGCAACTTCAGCGCGATCGGCACGAGCAGCAGCATGATGCCGATCTTCAGCACGCCGCGATGCAGCGCGAGGAAGTACTCGCCGCTCTTGCGCCAGCGCCACCAGCTCGACGCCGCGACGATCACGTGCGTGACCACGAGGATCAGCAACGCGTCCTTCGCGAGGTCGACGTAGCGCACCTCCTTGCCGGGCGCGTGCCACACGCCGCTCGGCAGGTGATTCGGCCACCAGCGATCGAGCGAGAGCAGCGGGATCCACGCGAACGCGAGCAGAAGGCCGGCGATGCGCAGATCGCCCTTGCTGCGCAGCCCGAGCTTCAGGCCGAGCAGCAATGCGTAGGCAGCGACGATGGCGACGAGGACGTCGGTCATGGAGCGGAACGTTCCGGCAGGAGGATCAGGCGCGCGACGACCTGAGGGTGCGGACGACGAGGTAGACGCACATCAACGCGATGACGGCGATCGTCAGCGGATCAGCGAAGCCCGCGCGCCACTTCATGAACTCGGCACTCGCGTTCGCCGCCGCGAGCGCGACCGCGACGCCCATCAACGACTCGCCGGTCACGAGTCCCGACGCGAGGATCAAACCGACGTTCTCGCGATCCTGACGCACCTGCGCCGGTTGCGACTTCGACGCGCGGTTGACCCACCAATTGAGGACACCGCCGACGAAGATCAGCACCGACAGGCCGAACGGCAGGTAGATGCCGACCGCGACCGCGAGCACCGGGAAACGGAACTCGGACTTCCGCGCTTCCTGGATCTTGTCGAGCACGATCAGCACGACGGCGAGCACGCAGCCGACACCGATGAAGCGCCAGTCGAGACCTTCCCCGAAGATCGCGGTCGACACGTCCTTCATCAGGTTCGCCTGCGGTGCGCCGAACGGTTCGACGCCTTCCTTGATCGCGCGACCGATGCCCTGCGACGCGTCGAGCGTCGCCATGACGCCGGGGATCACGAGCGCCGAGACGACGGCGCCGAGCACGAGGCAGGCTTGCTGCTTCCACGGCGTCGAGCCGACGACGTGTCCGCACTTGAGGTCTTGCAGGTTGTCGCCGGCGATGCAGGCGCCGGTGCAGATGATCGACGCCAGCACGATGACGGCGGCCGGACCGATCTTCGCCATGTCACCGTCGGTGCCGATCAACGCCGACAACACGAGCGCCGACGCGATGACCGTCGCCATCGTGACGCCCGAGACCGGGTTGTTCGAGCTGCCGACGAGACCGGCCATGTACCCCGCCACCGCGGTGAACAGGAAGCCGAACACGAACACGAGCACGGTCATGACGCCCGCGACCAATTCGCGCGACGCGACGCCTTCGATGACGGAGTAGAAGCAGAAGTAGAGCGGGACCGCCGTGACCGCGAGCACGATCAGCAGGATCGGGAACGGCGTGTCGCGCTCGGTGCGCGGGATGCCACCGCCACCCGCGGCGCTCGACTTCATCGCCTGGATGCTCGCACGGACACCGGCCGCGAGGGGTTTCAGCAGGTTCAGGATCGACCAGATCCCGCCGACGATCATCGCGCCGACGCCGATGCGACGGCAGTCCTTGAACGCGGCGCCCGCGACGTCGCCCCAACTCTCGCTCGGAACCGCGGACATCGCGAGTGTCGGATCGAGCCCCGCGTCGCCGAGGACTTCCGCCGTGTGCAGCCACCAGTGGATCGGCACTGCGACGATCGTGCCGATCACCGCGCCCATGAACACGAGCGTGCCGATGTTGAGTCCGACGAGGTAGCCGACTCCGAGCAACGAC
>JAEUIB010000711.1 GCA_016795255.1 Planctomycetota bacterium | reverse complement strand
CTCGCCGATGCCGTCGCCGTCGACGTCGGTGCCGCGTGCGAGATGCGCGCCGGTGACCTCGGAGGAGCTCGGCGGTGCGACGAAGCTCTTCACGATCGCGCCGGTGACCGGAGAGACCAAGCGCGCGACGCCCTTCGCGAGTCCGTTCCACGCGCCGAGCGCGGTGGCGAGGACCTCGTCGCGGCCGTCCCCATCGAGATCCGGCCCTCGCCGGAGCGGCATCCCGAAACCCTCGGTGCCCTGCAATCCATCGAGCGACCCGACCCATTGTCCGTTCGCACCCGAGTGCACGAAGACGCGACCGGTTTGCGGACCGAGCGCGGAAGGATGCCCGGGC
Organism: Planctomycetota bacterium; assembly: GCA_016795255.1. Taxonomy (GTDB): domain Bacteria; phylum Planctomycetota; class B15-G4; order B15-G4; family JADJEK01; genus JADJEK01. The sequence continues at coordinate 1,436 of JAEUIB010000711.1, read as the reverse complement.
GCGCCGACGACGAAGTCGTCGTGGCCGTCGAAGTCGAGGTCGCCGATGCCCGCGACCGTGACGCCGTAATTCGTGCCGGCTGGCGCGGAGTGGACCGTGAGGAGCGTCGCTCCGTCGGGGCCGGAACACACTCGCGCGTGCGAGGTCTGGCTGCCGAAGGGACCGGTCGCCCCCGCCACGACGTCGACGAAGCCGTCGCCATCGACGTCCCCGGCGCAGGCGACGGAGCCTCCGAATCGCTGATCCGTGTAGGGCAGACTCGCCTTGCTCCACAGCAAGGTCCGCGTGCGGCCCGAGTAGACGTGGACCGCCCCCGCGTTCGGAGCGCTCGTGTCGTCGAGTGGCGCGCCGATCGCGATGTCGGGAACACCGTCGCCGTCGACGTCGCCGAGCGCGGCGATCGACGCACCGAACGCCGTGCCCGGGAGACCATCGCTCAGCGAGCCGAGTTCGCCGCCGACGCGCATCGACATCACGTGGACCGACCGAACGACGGGATCGAACGTCGGCGGGATCTCTTCACCCACCAGAAGATCCGAACGACCGTCGCCGTCCAGATCGCCCGCCGCTTCGAGCAGGCTGCCGAAGTTCGCATCGATCACCTTTCCGTCGTACGTCGCGATCGTCGCGTCGCCGAGATCGGACAGCGCGGAAGGCACGAGCTGGAACTGGGAGTACTCCGCGACGCTCGGACCGAAGATGCAGTCGACCGACCACGCGCCGAGCCCGAACACGTCGCCGGCTTGGACAGGCAGGGCGACGTCGCCCTCGAAGTCGTATCCCCAGTCCGTGATCTTCGTCGTGACGCCGTTCACGACCATCACGGGGTACTCGAGGTGCCACGGCTCGATGTCCTGGTTGTCGAACTTCAAGTGCACGTGGACGGTGCCGGTCAACGGAATCGTCGTCGCGTAGTACGCGACGCCGGGCATCGGTTGGCCACAACCGCCGTCGGGTGATGTCAGCGTCATCGTCGTCGCGGTCAGCGTGCCCGTGCCCTTCGTGTCACCGGCGTACGTCCATGCGAACGTCGAGAACTGCGCGGACGCGGCCGGAGCGAGGAACGGGAGCAGTCCGAGCGCGACGAGGCCGAACAGGACGTGTTTGCGAGAGCTCATGGAAGTCCCCTTTGGATGGCCCTGGAGCCCACCGTTCACGGCAGCGTCGCCGTCACGGCATTCGTGGTCGTGAATCCCGAAGCGGTGCCGGCGTCCTGGACGAACGCCTGCGCGACGAAACTGCCCAGCGCGCCGGGAATCAGCTTCACCGCGAGCGCCTTGTTGCCGAGCGCGTTGGCCTTGCCGGAGAACAGCACGGTCGACGATCCGGACGGCACGTACGCGAAGCATCCGTTCGGAAGCGGCTGAGCGACCGCCGTCGTCGACGCCAGCAGCGCGACGAACGCGAGCGCCGGCGCCTTCTCGATGCGCAGATCG
>JAEUIB010000704.1 GCA_016795255.1 Planctomycetota bacterium | reverse complement strand
TGTCGACGACGATGACCGCGTCGGCGGCGGCGGACGCGCCGGCACGCAGCGCCGACAGTCGCACCGACGCGAGCCCCGCGGCGGCGAGTTCGGATTCGGCGGCGCTCAGACGCTCGCGGTGTCGCGGCGCGACGACGAGGCGAGCCGTCGGCTGCGCGCGGCGCAGTTCGACGAACGCGCATCCGATCAACGCTTCTTCACCGGGATGCGTCGAACCGGCGAGCACCAGCGGCTGCGTCGCGCCGAGCGCGAGTTCGCCGCGGACGCGTTCGCGCGCGTGAGCCGGCGGCGCGTCGCGGTCGATCTTGAGGTTGCCGGTCACGACGACGCGGTCGGACTCGACGCCCATGCGCACGAGCCGATCCCGTATCTCGTCGTTTTGAACCGCGAACACGTCCACCGCGAACAGTCCCACGAAGCGTCGAAGGAACCGCGGCCCCAACCTGCGTTCGGTCCGCGGCGACACTCGACCGTTCGCGACCGCGATCGCGATGCCACGCGACGCACAGGCGAACAGCAGTGCCGGCCACAATTCGAGTTCCACCAGCACGAGCGCCGAGGGCCGAATCCGGTCCAGCACCCGAGCGACGCACGGCCCCGTGTCGAGCGGGAGCACGAACGCCTCGAGGTCGGGACACAGCCTTCTCGCGACCTCCACCCCGGTCGACGTGGCGGACGAGAGGACCAGTTCCAAATCCGGCCGTGACCTGCGAAGGCCCGCGACCCATGCCGCCGCGGCCACCATCTCGCCGGCGGATGCGGCGTGGACCCAGACGAGATCGCCCGTCGTCCTGCGCCGAGGCCGCCGGAGCGTCAGGCGCTCCGCGAGCCCTTCCCGGTACCGAGCCAACGTCGCGAGCCGGAGCAGCAGCCACGGCGACGCGACCAGCAGGCCGAGAAGAAGCGCGGAACTATACACCCAGACCCCCGCGCGTGACGGCAAGCGGCCGGGGATCTTTTCAGCCGGAACGTGCGTGCTGGACGAAGCCAACGGCGTTCGGGCTACTCACCGAACTTCGGGAAGCAGCACTTCTTGTACTTCTGGCCGCTGCCGCACGGACACGGGTCGTTGCGGCCCGGCGCCGGCCCGTCCTTGCGGATGGTCTGCGGCTTCTGGTTGCGGTTGGCGTTCATGCCGGCCTGGTCGCGCGCCTTCTGTTCGCGCTTCATGCGCTCGACGTCGGCGTTCATCGACGGCGCCGGCGGCTTGATCGCCTGGCCTTCTTGCGGCGGACGCGCGGGCGGAACCGGGTTCGGCCTCGCGGTCGGCGCGCCTGGCGGGGCCGGCGGGACGGAGGACTTCGGCACCGTCGGCGGCGTCTGCGGCGGCAAGCCGGGGATGTTCAACGGCCGCGGCGGCATCACCGGCGGTCGCGGGGGCGGAGGAGGCGGCGGCGCTTCCTCGCGGACGACCTGGATGCGGAACACGAGGCTCGTGACTTCTTCCTCGACCAGCTCGATGAGCCGCTGGAAGTTCTCGTAGCCCTCGCGCTTGTACTCGTTCTTCGGGTCGACCTGCGCGTAGCTGCGCAGCCCCACCTGCTCGCGCAACTGCGTCATCGCGTGCAGATGGTCCTTCCACTTCGAGTCGATCACGTTCAGCAGCAGGAAGCGCTCGATCTGCCGCATCTGCTCGGCGCCGATCTGCGCCTCGCGTTCGTCGTAGTGCGCGGTGACGCGCTGCATGACGATCTTCGTGATCTCGTGGCGGTCGATGCCGTCCAGCTTCGCCTTGTCGAGTTCGACGGCGAAGATCTGGTGGATGCGCTTCGCGAAGTCGTCGACCTCCCAGTTCGCCTTCGACTCGCCCATGTAGGTGTGCTGCAGGCGTTCGACGAGCGAGCTGCACATCTCGAGCACGCGGTCCTTCAGACCGATGCCTTCGAGGATCTCCTGGCGCAGCGAGTAGATCGTCTTGCGCTGCTTGTCCATGACCTCGTCGTATTCGAGGAGGTTCTTGCGGACTTCGAAGTTGCGCTGCTCGACGCGCTTCTGCGCGCGCTCGATGCCGCGCGAGACCATGCCGGACTCGATCTCCTGGCCCTCGACCATGCCGAGTCGCTTCAGCATGCCGGTGACCCAATCGCGCGCGAAGATGCGCATCAGGTCGTCTTGCATGCTGAGGAAGAACCGCGTCGAACCCGGATCGCCCTGACGACCGGCGCGGCCGCGCAACTGGTTGTCGATGCGGCGCGACTCGTGACGTTCGGTGCCGATGATCGCGAGACCGCCGGCGGCGAGGACTTTCTGCTTGTCGGCCTCGCATTGCGCCTGGAACTTCGCCAGAGCCTCTTCGAACACCTCGGGCGGCGCGTCGCGACCGACCGCGTCCTTCGCGAGCTCCGTCGGATTGCCGCCGAGCAGGATGTCCGTTCCGCGGCCTGCCATGTTGGTCGCGATCGTCACGGCGCCCGGACGACCGGCCTGCGCGACGATGTGCGCCTCGCGCTCGTGGAACTTCGCGTTCAGGACGTTGTGCGGCACGCCCTTCTTCACGGCGGCCACGACGGCGCCGTAACGCCAGATGTTGTCGAGATGCCACGCGAGCATCTCTTTCGGCGCGGCGGCTTGCACGCGTTCGTAGACCGACTTGGCCTTGGCCACGTCGATGAACGCGGGCCGCGCGAGGACCTCGCGGATCTCGGTCTCGAGCTCTTCGGGCAACCACGACGGGCGCTTCTTCGCGAAGCGGTCGAGCTCGGCCTTGGCGCCATCGCAGCGGCGCGACAACCACAGCGTCAGACCGCGCGGATCGGACATCAGGCCCGAGACGATCTCCGACGACGCGATCGACGTCGTGCCGACGAGCACCGGACGGCCGCTCTGTTGCGTCTCGATGATGTCGCGCGCGACGGCCGCGTACTTCTCTTCGTGCGAGAGGTAGACGACGTCTTCGTGGTCCTTGCGGATGTTCTGGCGGTTCGTGGGGATCTGGACGACGTCGAGGTTGTAGATCTTCAGGAACTCGGGCGCCTCGGTGATCGCGGTGCCCGTCATGCCGGCGATCTTCTTGTAGAGCCGGAAGTAGTTCTGGAACGTGATCGTCGCGAGCGTCTGGTTCTCTTCGCGGATCCGCAGACCTTCCTTCGCCTCGACGGCCTGATGCAAGCCGTCCGACCAACGGCGCCCCGACATCAAGCGGCCGGTGAACTCGTCGACGATGATGATGCCGAGTTGACCGTCGTCGTCTTCCTTGACGACGTACTCCTTGTCGCGCTTGTA
>JAEUIB010000701.1 GCA_016795255.1 Planctomycetota bacterium | reverse complement strand
TCGACGCCGTCGGCGAGCAGCGCGTCGAGGCACCGCTGGACGCTCCGCGTCGCGTCACGGCCGTCGTCGTCGCTCGACGACTCGGCGGCGCGCGGAGCGAGCAACCACAACAGCCCGGCGTCGACGAGCTCGACGTCCGATCCTTCGAGCCATCGCGCGAGCATGCCCGACGCCGTCGTGCGTGCGAGCTGACTCGCATCGAGCACGCGGCCCGCGATGTCGCGGACGCGCGGATGGAACGCGACGCCGCGGCGGCCCGGCGCCATCTGCTCGAGCCACGTCAGCGCGACGCGCCACTCCACCGGCGAACCGATCGGCCATTCGAGCCCGACCTGCGTTCCTTCCTCGAACGGCGGATCGTTGCCGGGCTTCTGCGACGGCGCCGGTTCGCGCCGCGCCCACTCGGCGAGCAACTGCGCCCGCAACAACTCGGCGGCAAGCCTTCGCGCCGCGGGCGCGCCCTCGCGAGCGACGTGCAGCACGATCGGGAAACTGGCCGGAGTCGCGACGACCGCGTCTTGCAAACGCAACCGCGCCTCCGGACCGGTTCGTTCGACGCGCAGCACCATCGCCTCGAACGCGTCCGGATCGAACAGTCGCACGCGGACGTCGTCGAACGCGCGTTCGCGGGTCGCTCGATCGCGCGCCGCCAGTGCTTCGATGGCGTCGTCGCCGGCTTCCTGCGCGAACGCGCCGACGCTCGCACCCGAACTCACGAGCCCGACCAGCACGACGAGCGCCCGGAACTTCATCGGCGGCCCGCCCACGTGCCGACGAACACGACGTCGTCGAGCGCGAACGGACACGACGCGCGGATCTCGCAGAAGCCTTGCCGCGGCCGCGTGCCGACGCGGGTCTCGTAGACCACGTCGCCATCGATCCGCAATTGGACCTGTCCGTCGAGGTCCGGGCGCCACTCGACCTTGATCGCGTAGCGCGCGCCGCGCTCGAGCGCGAACGGCCGCACCGGATGCGCGCCGCGCTTGCGTGGCTTGGTCTCGCCGAGGCGTGGTTCGAACAGGTAGTCCTCGAAGTCGTCGAGGCTGCCGTCCCACGCGTTCGCTTGGCCCTGATAGCGCCCCGTCCCGAACGATCGGATCGCGAAGCACGTCGAGAACACGCGGATGCCGACGAGACCGGGCTCCGCGCCGTCGAGCGGCACGTCGAGATCGAACGCGATCGACAGGGGCCGCGCCGGATCGAACGGCAGCTCGCGACGCAGGCCCGGGCGGTTGCGGAACAGGTCGCCGACTCCGTCGCGCGCGCCGACGCACGTCAGCGCGCCGTCGCGGATCGACCACTCGGGGCCGGGGCGCGTGAAGTCGACGATCTCGCCGGGATCGTCGAACGCATAGCGCACCTCGATCGTGCCGTCGGCTCGGAACGTGACCGCACCGGCCACCGCCTGCTCGATCGATTCCCGGAACGCGGCGTCGCGCGCGGTCCGATCGGCCTTCGTGACTGCGGTCCGCAACTCCGCGCGACGCGCGCGCACCGCGTCGATCCGCGCGAGTCGAGCGTCCTCCAACAGCACCTTCGCGGTGCGCAGGATCTCGGCGGCGTCGCCGGCCGCGACCGCGCGGTCGAATTCGGCGAGGCGCTGCGTCGCTTCGGAGCGCGCCAGCTCGCTCGCTTCGCTCTTCTCGTCGACGCGACGCTTCCACTCCGCGCGCACCGCCGGGCTCTCGCCGGGTGGCAGACCGTCGAGCACCTTCTTCGCGGCATCGAGCTCGCCGGAGTACAGCAGCGCGACCGCGGCCGCAGCCGGCGCCGCGTTGCCGCGGGTCACGAGTTCGGCGCGCGTCAGGTCCTCGAACTTCAGGACCGCGTCGTTCTGCGCGAGTCGCAGTTCGCGCCGCACGCGATCGACGCCCTTCAAGGTCGCGTTCCAGACGATGCCGCTACGGGCCGCGAGCCGCACGGGCTTGTCGATCTCGGATTCGAGAGCACGCACCGCCGCGTCCTCGGCGCGCACGAGTTCGGGCACCGCCGCCGCAAGCTCCGCGAGCAGCGGCAAACGCATCGGCGGCGACAAGCCGGCGAGCGTCGCGTTCGCGCTCGCGTAGTCACCGACCTTCAGCGCCGCTTCGAGCGCGTCCTGCGTGTCGGCCTCGAGCTGTTCGCGAGCGGCCGCGATCCGCGCTCCGCTCTGCTCCGCCAACTCGCGCGACCGCATCGCGATCGCCGCGGCCAGCGCGCCCGACTCGTCGGGGAACTCCGTCAGCGTCGTCCCGAGCACGTCTTCGGCGACCCCGGTCACGCGACGCGTCATCGCGTCGACGTCGACGTCGGACTCGAACGGGTCGGGCTCCAATTCGCTCAGCGCGACCAGCGCGCCGGCGCGGCGTTCCTCGATGCGCTCGTCGACGCGGCGCCGCAACGCGGCGAGCTCCGCGCCGACGCGATCGCGCAATTGACGCCCGAACGCCGCGCTCGGCTGCGCATCGCCGGCCTCGGGCAGCACCGAGCGCACGGCCTTCGAGAAGCTGCGCTCCAGCCGCTCGTCGATCCGCGCGTCCTCGTCGGACAACAGCGCCAGCGCGGCGGCGAACGCGTTGTCCTCCAGCAGATCGAGGACTCCGCGCGTGATGCGCTCGATGTCGGCCGTCACTTCCGACGTGACGACGCGCCGCACGGTGAACGTCAGCTCGTCGGTGGCGACGCGCTCGTCCTGGATCTTGCGATCGAGCACGATGCGCAGCGGTTCGGGCAACGCATGCAGTTCGCGGCCGAGCAGGTGTTCGCTCTGCCGTCGCGCTTCGTCGTCGAACGTCACCAACGCGGAGTCGATGCCGCCGCGCGCCAATTCGCGACGCGCCGCCGCGGCGGCCCGCAGCGCGCACAACGCGGCTTGTTCCGCGCACAATGCATCGAGGTCCCGCAACACCGCCGGCTGACGCGGATCACCGACGTCGGCGAGCGCCTGCTCCATCGCGGCCGCGAGATCGATGCGTCCCGCGCGGACGTCGTCGGCGGTGACCAGACGACGGAGCGACTCGGTGACGTCCTGCGGCAACTGCCGTGGTTCGCGCGTCGTCCACCACGCGCCGAACGCGATCGCCGCGACGGCGATCCCGGCGGCCACGGCGATGCGCAGCCACGGCGCGCGGCGCGGCCGCAGCGCGACCTCCCACGACAAGCCGACCTTCGCGGCGTCGATCGCGGCACCGTCGCCGAGGCGCCGGAGATCCTGCGTCAACTCAGCGGCGTCGCGATATCGCTTGTCGCGGTCCTTCGCCATCAGCTTCGCGACGACGCGCGAGAACGCCGGCGAGACGTCCGAGCGGACGCGCTCCGGTGGGTCGACCCGGCCGAACAGGATGTGCGTGATGACCTGCGCGAGCGTGTCCCCGCGATGCGGTGGCAGCCCGGTCAACGCGTGGTACAGCGTCGCGCCGAGCGAATAGAGGTCGGACCGCGCATCGGCCTGGCGCGGATTGCGGGCCTGTTCCGGCGACAAGTACTGCGGCGTGCCGACGGTCGTCCCGGGCTGCGTGACCGTCAGGTCTTCCGCGGTCCGCGCGAGGCCGAAGTCGGTCAGCTTCACGCGACCGTCCTCGCCGACCAGCACGTTGCCGGGCTTCACGTCGCGATGCACGATCCCGAACTCGTGGGCGTGCCTCAGCGCGCGCGCCAGATCCAGCGCGACGGCGCGGACCCGCGCCTCGTCGAGCGGCCCATGGCGGTCGATCGCGTCCTTCAGCGAACCTCCGGGCACGTACTCGAGCGCGAGGAAGAACAGGTCCTTGTCCGACCCGAAGTCCCAGCAGCGCACGACGCACTCGTGGTCGAGCTTCGCGACCAAGCGCGCTTCACGCTGCAGGCGCGCGAGCGCGTTCTCCGGCAGGTCCTGACCGACGCGGAACACCTTCAGCGCGACCTGACGATCGAGCGACTCGTGGCGCGCGCGATAGACCGTGCTCGTGCCGCCGACGCCGAGCAACGACTCGACGCGGTACGGTCCGATGCGATCCGGAAGGTCGTTCGCGGAACTGCGCGTCACGTCAGTCGGCCTTCTTCATCACCCACGCCCGCAGCTCTTCGTCGACGAGCTGCATGTCCTTCGAACACGCGACGTTGAACGCCTTCTGGCACGCGTTGAACACGCTCGGTTGCGTCGGCGGCGGATTGCCGGACGGCCACGCGTCGCGCAGCGCGTCGAAGAACTGCTTCATGCGCTTCGGATCGAGCGTCCGCCAGTACTGGTACAGCGCCATGCCCTTGGCGACGTCCATCTGCGACAGCGTCACGTGCTCGCGGCGCACGACCTGGTCCATCGGCGTGTCGGAGCGCGTGCGGAACCCGTCGCGCAGCGGCTCCATCCACTTGCCGTCCTCGAAGAACGCGCGCTCCTTGTCCTCGATGTGGCGCTCGTAGCGGCCGGCGCCGACGTTGAAGAACGCGTTGCGGCCGGTCAGGTCGAACTCGGTCAGCGCGGCGAACGCTTCGTCGAAGAACGGCGGGATGCCGTTGTTCTGGAAGCGGTAGCGGTTCAGCAGCACGTGGCCGAGCATGTTGCAGCAGTGCGCGATCGCCATGTCCTCGCCGCGATTGCCGACGTAGGTCGTCGCCAGCGGCCAGGTCTCGAACAGGTAGACGCCGGCGACCTTCTTCGCGCGCTCGGCCCATTGCGTGCCGGCCCGCGTGTTCGCGCCGATCCAGTCGCAGAACCGCTCGTAGTCGAATCGCGTGCGGAACACGACGAGGTCGACGCGCTGCGGGCCGAACCACTGCAAGCCTTCGTCGAGCGCGAACTCCTTCGCGAAACGCTTGAAGCCCTTCTCCATCGTGTCGGCGAGCTTGCCGGCGAACGCGTCGGACACGTCGGTGAACGCCGCCGCGTGATCGCGGACGGCGACCGACACCGTGCGCTCGATCGCGCTCTCGGCCGACTTGCGCGTCGTCGCGACGGCCGCGTCCTCGCGCTTGATCCACGTGCCGTCTTGCGCCTTGACGAGTCCGTCCAGCGCCTTCGCCTCCTCTTCCTTCAGCCAGCGATCCCCGCGCTTGACGAAGCCGGCGTCGAGCTTCGCCTTCTCCTCGGGAGTCACGAACCCGCCCTCGTGCGGCACCAGGCCTTGCGCGAGCATGTCGGCCTCGCGCGCCGCGCGCTCGAGCCGGTCCTTCTCGGCCGGCGTGACGAACTTGCCGTCGAACAGCACGTTGCCGCGCGCCCGGTTCACGTCCGCTTGCTGCGGGTCGAGCGCGAGGATCTCGCGCTCCAGTTCGTCGCGCGCTTTCTTCTGCTTCAGTTCGCCGGCGCGCTTCCACAACGCGACGCGGCCGGCGACGTCGTCCTTCTGCAGGGCCTTGCGGTCCAGCGCGAGTTGCTCGACGGCGGTGACGCCGCGCTCGATCTTGACGACGTCGGCGCGCGGGAGCTTCTGGACGCCGAACGCGGTTTCGATCTCGACGAACGCGTCGGACTCGGACTTGACCTTGCCTTCGAGCTTCGAGCCGTTCTTCAGGTGCACGGTGTCGGCGAACGCCGATGCGCCGAGTCCGAACATGGCCGCGGTGATCAGCGCGAACCCGAACGTGCGCCACGGGGCGAGCCTGGTCGTCGCGGTCGCTGAAGTCGTCGACGTCGTTGCGATCATCACGCGGCCTCCCGGAACTCCGCGGTCGCACCGCGGCCTCGTCGCGTCACTCGGCGGAGTCGAGGCCGTACTTCTCGATCTTGCGGTTCAGCGCGAAGCGGGAGATCCCGAGCTGCGTCGCTGCCCGGCTCTTGTTGCCGTTGCAGTCCTTCAGCGCCTTCTGGATCTCGCGCACCTCGATCGCCGCGACGCGCGCCGTCAGATCGGCGTCGTCGTCCGCCACCGCGAGCTTCGCATCGCCCGCCCCGGCTCGACCCTCGAGGACGTGGGCCGACAACCGGTCGGCGACGAGCACGTCGTCGCACAACGTCACCAGCCGTCGGACCTCGTTCTCGAGCTCGCGTACGTTACCCGGCCACGGATAGCGCTTGAACGCTTCGACGACGTCCGGCGCGATCCGCGGCATCGGCTTGCCCTGGGCGGCGACTGCACGGGCGACGAAGCGCTCGAGCAACAACGGGATGTCGTCCGCGCGCGAACGCAGCGGCGGCAAGCGCACCGGCAG
>JAEUIB010000408.1 GCA_016795255.1 Planctomycetota bacterium | reverse complement strand
TCGGCGTGCCCGGCGCCGAAGTCGCGGGCTTCGCGCTGGCCGGCGAGATCCAGGTGTTCGAAGGCGTTTCGGGCGGCGGCGTGATCTCGACCGCGAACGACGCGCTGTGGTCGCGCGCGAGCAGCGGCGTCGCGGACTCTCCCGACGTCGACGACGGGTTCGGCGCCACGCTCGCGGTCGCGGACTTCGACGGCAACGGCGACTTCGACGTCGCGATCGGCGTCCCCGACGACACCGTGTCGGGCGCCGTTCGAGCGGGTGCGGCCCACGTGCTGTACGGTTCCGCCTCGAGCCTCACGAGCACCGGCGCCGATTTCCTGACCCAGGCCGCGCTCGCCGCGGTCGGCGAGGACGACGACGCGTTCGGATTCGCATTGCGGTGAACCCGGCGGCTCGCCGTTCCCCCCTTTCCGTCGGAGACCTGTCATGCGCCCCGTCCACGTCGCGAAACTCGTCTTGCTCGTCCTCACCTGCGGAGGGATCGCTCGAGTGGCGTCGGCCGCTCCGGGTCACGACTACAACGCGGATGGATTCGACGACCTCGCGATCGGAGTACCCGTCGAGGACATCAGCGGGGTCACCGATTGCGGAGCCGTGCATGTGCTGTACGGCGGAGCCGGGGGCCTGACGTCGGCCGGCGCGCAGTTCTTCACCGGACTGGATCTGTTCGGCGCGACGGAGCAGGACCAGTTCGTCGGTTACAGCCTCACGTCCGGGGACTTCGACGGCGACGGGTTCGACGACCTCGTGATCGGTGCGCCGGGCCGCACGATCGCGGGACTGACGACCGCCGGCGCGGTCGCCGTGGTGCGCGGCGCGGCCACGGGACTCGACCTCGCGACGACGACGACGTGGTCGCAGGACACGCCCGGCATCAAGGACCAGGTGGAACCCGATCCACTCCAGGTCGGCGTCAGCGGGGAAGCGTTCGGACTCCGCATGGCCGCCGACGACTTCAACGGCGACGGCTTCGACGATCTCGCCGCGTTCGCGTTGGAGGGGCTCGGGAAAGGCACGAAGTTCAAGACCCGCGCAGGCGTCGTCCACGTGATCTTCGGTTCGAAGACCGGGCTCACCGCGAAGAAGAACCAAGTCTGGACGCAGGACTCGAAGGGCGTCCCCGGCGTCGCGGGAACGGATCATTACTTCGGCTTCGTCCTCGCGACCGGTGACGTCGACGGTGACGGCCGGGCCGACCTCGCGGTCTCGACGGTGTTCGAGAAGATCGGTGCCGTCGGAAGCGGCTCGGTCACGATCCTGCGGGGCTCGAAGGCCGGATTGACCGCGAAGAAGGCGCAGCACATCACGCAGTTCGACGTCGGCATCGCCGGCTACGCGAGCCAGGGCTTCGGCAACGCGGTCGAGTTCGCGGACCTGAACGCGGATGGCTTCGACGATCTGATCGTGTCCGCACCCATCGCGTTCACGGCCTTCGGCGCGGATGCCGGCGAGATCGCGGTCTGCTTCGGCACGAAAGCCGGAGCCCTCACGTCGCAGGCGGTGAAGTACTACGCCGGGGGGCCGGAACTCGACGATCTCGGAGACGGCGCCGACGGCTTCGGAACGGCGCTGGCGCGCGGGAACTTCAACGGCGACGGAGCCGATGACTTGGCCATCGGCAGCCCCGGGGACGACATCGCGGGGCAATCCGCCGCAGGCAGCCTCCGCACGTTGCGCGGTGGATCGTTCGGGATCGGCTCGTTCGCAGTGGACGCGCTGTCGCAGGGCACGAACAACGTCGCCGACGTCGCGGAGGCCGGCGACCGGTTCGGATCGTCGGTCGCGACCGGCGACTTCAACGGCGACGGCTTCGACGATCTCGCGATCGGAGCGCACGACGAAACGGTCGGCGCCGTCGCGGACGCCGGCATGGTGGTGATCGTCCCCGGCTCCGCGAACGGCCCTCTCGGCACGGGCAGCACGGCGATCACGCAGCTCTCGGCGGGGATCGCGGACACGCCCGAAGCCGACGATTCGTTCGGCGCGGCGTTGCGTTCGTGAGGCCCGACTGCCGACTTGTTCCGCAGTCGGCAGGCCCCTAGACTCCCGCGCTTCCCGACGAGCCAGCACGAACACACGTGGGGCATTAGCTCAGTTGGGAGAGCGTCTGGATGGCATCCAGAAGGTCAGGGGTTCAACTCCCCTATGCTCCACCACTTGAATC
>JAEUIB010000649.1 GCA_016795255.1 Planctomycetota bacterium | reverse complement strand
CGGGCTTCGGCCAGTCCCGTGTCGCCGAGCGCACGCGTCGCCGCCACGCGGACCGACGCGTCCGGGTCCTTCAGCCCGCGAGCGACTGGTTCCAGGAGCTCGGCTCGGCGGAATCCGCCGAACGCTCGGACGGCCTGCGTCCGCACGGCGGGGGAATCGTCGCTCAGCGCGCGCTCGAGTCCCGCGCGCGCGTCCGCGCTCGGCGGCTCGGCATCCGCCGCGAGCACCGCGATGACGTCGAGCAAGTGCGCGCGGACGTACACGCTGGGATCGTCGAGTCGCCGGACGTACGCGTCGAGCATCCGCGGGCCGAGCCGCTCCAGCACGAAGCGCGCGTCGTCCGACGTGCTGACTTGATAGACGTCGAGCCCCTGCACGAGCTCGTCGATCTTCGCGAGCAGCGCGGGATCGTCGAAACGCGGTTGCTCGCGAACGAGGCGATCCCGGTTCGCCGCCCACCAGGCATCGAATTGCAACAGCGCCGCTTCTTGGACCGGACTCGGCGCATCGGCCGCGTAGCCGAACGAGTCCCCGGTCAACGACACGATCGCGGCGAGCGCGACTTCCTTCTCGAACGCGATGCGCGAGGATCGAGGCCACTCCCGAGCCGTGTTGTCCTCGAATCGCGTGTGTTCCTTCAACACGCGCAGGCACAACGGCACGCCCGACACGTTCTGGAAGCGCAGCAGCGCCGCCGCGGCCTCGACGCGGGCGATCAGCGTCGGATGCATCACGTACCGACCGAACGTCTTGATCAACCGCGGCATCGTCCACGGCACGCGGAGGACCGCGAGGCTGCGGATCGCAGCGACGTGGACGATCGGATCCGGGTCGGCGATCGCGACGCACAACGCCTCCGCGGCGGCGGGATCGCGAATGGCCCCGAGAAGCGTCGCGGCGATCGCGCGGACCATCGGCGACGACGGCGGACGGAGCGCGGCTTCGAGAGCGGCGCGCGCCGGCGCGTCGTTGCGCGGCCATGCGCGTTCGAGCGCGTCGAGCTCGTCCCACGTGGCCGCGGTGATCCGCGCGGACCACGCCGCGTCGGGAGTCACCGGCTGCGGTTTCGCGATCGCCGGCGCGAGCGCCAGGCGGTCGGCCCACAGGAAGTCCTCGCGCCGATTCTGTTCCGGGACACCGGTGGCCTGCTCCTGCGGCCGGCTGCCGTCGTCGCACGCGCACGGCAGGCACGCGACGACCAGCGTCGCGAGCGCCGCGGCGCGTCGATCACCACGTCGCGGTGCTGGTCGAAACAACTTGAGCCTCCGCGTCGGGAAGGAACGGGGTTCGCTTCATCAGCAGTCGGATGTCGGCGGACGTCGCACCGGGAACGAGCGGAACTCGGAGGACCGTGCTCGCGCCCGACGGCAGCTGGGTGTTGGTCTTGCCGAACTCGTCGCGATACGGATTCCGCAGACGCAACCGCGCATTGCCGCCTTCTTCGCCGGGGCCGAGTTTCGCGATGGTCCCGAGCTGTTCGCCTTGCGGACCGAGCAGCGTCACGACCAGATCGACGGCGCGATGGCGCGCGTCGGTCGGGAAGTTGTGGGCGCATCCGGAGTTCGTCAGCGTGACTTCGAGCACCCTCGAGCCATCGTCGGACGCGGACACCTTGGATTCGATCGTGGCCGCGCTGGCGAGCAGCGTGGCGTCCTTGCCGCCGTGCGAGCGGTGCGATCGTCCCTTGCGCGCCGGCTGCGTCGCCGTCGCGGGACGGTCGACCTCGGGCATGTGACAGCCGTTGCAGTTCGCGCCGCGCAGCGCCGGTGCGCTCGCCTCCCATTCGTCGATCGTGTTGTGTTGGTTGTGGCACGGCGCGCAGAGGTCGGTGCTCGTCACTTCCGATCGGAACACCGGATTGCAGGCGCCGACGAGTCCGGGTCGCGACGCGGCGACGCCGTCCCCGACGCGGTGACACGACAGACAGTCGACGCCTTCGGCTCGTGCGGTTTCGCGGGACAGGACTCGCGCGGACTTGCCGAGTCCGGCTTCGAACACGGGCCGCGGCGCGTGACACGGAATGCAGTCCTTCTTGCGGAACCCGTCCGCCATGTCCTCACGGCGCACCAGCGGATTGACGAACGCGATCGCGTGTTGCGAGTCCTTCCACTCGTCGAACACTTCTTGATGGCACGGCTGGCACGAGCGCGAATCCGGGAATCGTTCGTCGAACGTCGGGCCCGACGCCGTCGCACCGGCCTTCGTGTTCGCGGCATCGTCGCCGCCGACGGCGAGCCACGCGGCGCCTCCGCCGAGCGCGACCAGGATGGCGAGGGCGACCAGCGCGCGCGTCATCGGCTTCGCTTCCGAAAGCGGTCGAGATCCGAGTCGAGTCTCATCGCGTCCTCATCCTGCGCACCGCGACTCCCGAACACCGGACGGCGACCGGGGACTCACGGCATGGAGCGCGTCGACGCGATCCGAAGCAAACGTGGGACCGCGTTCATTTCCCCGAGGGAGCGGCGAAGGCCTTCTCGTAGCGCGAGTCGTTCAACATGGGTTGGAACTCGGGATACAGGGTCGGAAGCTGCGTCACGTCCGTCTTCTCGAGCTTCGTGACGTGCTTCGACGCGTCGCTGAAACGTCCCATCCCGGCGTACGACCGCGCGAGCGCGAGATTCAGCCACTCCGGGTCGGCGGGGTCCCGATCGACCTTCAGAGCCTCTTTCAGGTCGCGATTCGCTTCCTTCCACTTCCCGAAGTCCAGCAGCAGGTCCGCGCGCTTGTAGCGCGCTCCGACGTTCGAGCCGCTCTTCTCGATCTGACGGTCGAGGTCCTCGGTGACGATCTTCACGCCCGAATCGTCGCCGAGCTCGTTCATGCCCTTCGCGGCATCGCGCATGGGGCCGCGCGGCAGGAGCTTGATCGCGTCCCGAAGCACGCGCAGCACCTCTTTGCGCGCCGTCGTTTCCTTGCGCGCCGTCGCCATCAGGGCCGCTACCGCCTGGCTACGCAACCCGACCTCGGTGTTACCGCGCAGCAGCACCTGTTCGAGCGGG
The DNA here is from genome assembly GCA_016795255.1 of Planctomycetota bacterium. Lineage (GTDB taxonomy): Bacteria > Planctomycetota > B15-G4 > B15-G4 > JADJEK01 > JADJEK01. The sequence continues at coordinate 16,246 of JAEUIB010000649.1, read as the reverse complement.
GCCACGCCGGCCGCCAACGGGCACTTTTCGAGGAACGTGACCCCGGCCCGGACCAGCGCGTCGTCGTGGGGGTCCGAACCGAGTTCTTTCTGCAGTCGAGCAACGACGTCGGCGGCGCTGTTCTTCGCCTTGGATTCCGCGAGCGCCGTGATCGTCGCGGCGACCAGCCCGGCGTCGGCGGATTGCAAGAACGGGACCAACAGCGGTTCGGCTTGATCCGCGCCGACGCGGCCGAGTGCGACCACGGCTTCGCGGACGACTTCGGGTTCGCCGTCCGCGAGCTTCTCGGTCAGGAACGGGACGAGCGACGCATCGCCGCACAGCCCGAGCGCGAGCACCGCATTGCGGCGGCCGAAGCGCTTGCCCGACGTGCCCAAGGTCTTCAGCGTGTCCGTGATCCCAGGGATCGCGCTGCGCGCGATCGCCTTCGCCGCGTTCACTCCAGCGTTGATGCTGCCGGGATCGGCGTCGACGTGGTCCATCACCGCGAGCGTCGCTCGAACGGCCGGCGCTCCGAGCTTCGCCAGCGCGTCGATGCCGGTCTGGATGAAGCCGAGCGATTCGTCCGACGACTTGCGCAGGTCGCCGACGATCTCGCCGACGCGCGCTTCGATCGCGGCGCGCTCACGGACCGCTTCGGCTTTCGCGACGGCGACGAGGTCCTTCGCCGGCGGGGCGCCGTCCTTCGGCGAGGCGCCGTCGTTCTGCGTGAGTGCGAACATGCACGACACGACGGCGAGCGTGCATCCGGGAGAGACGATCATGCTGCGTGTTCCTCGTCGGCCGCGGAGCCGGTCGGGAGAGGCTTGCGACCCGCGGAGGATAACGGTCGGCGGGCGCTCGAGCACGCACCTCGCCGCGCATCGGCGCCCTGGCCGCGCGTCACGAAGCGGCTCCGCGCTGCATCGAACGCAGCGCCGCCTTCAGGATGTCCTCGAACGCCGCGCCCTTGGCCGCACTCTGGAACGCCTTGGTCGCGGCCGCATCGGCGTCCGCCCGCGGATAACCGAGTTGCTGCAGCGCACGCGAGACGTCCCGCAGATGTCCTGAAGCGTCGGTCGGAGACGCGGGTTCGGCGGACAAGAACTCGTCGAGGCCGTCCTTCAACTCGACGATCAGCCGATCCGCGAGTCGTTCGCCGATGCCCTTCACGGCGCGCAGGCGAGTCTTGTCCTCGCTGCGGATCGCGACCGCGAGCTGCGACGGGCGCAACGCCGACAGCAGCAACAACGCCTTCTCGGGTCCCAAGCCGCTGACGCTGCGCAGGACGTTGAACAGATCGCGCTCGGACGCGGTCCGGAACCCGAACAGCGTGAACAACTCGTCCCGCAGGATGAGCTGGCTGTACCACCGCGTCTCGTCGCCGGTCCTCAGACCGTCGATCGAACCGCGTGGGACGCGCAAACGCAGCGCGAGCGCGCCGCACCGGACCACGACGCCGTCGTCACCGACGTGCTCGAGAGGGCCATGGACGAATTCGAGCATCGTCGAGACCTTCCGGATCGCGTCGCGAACGTCGTCGTGGGGGCGTGCCGGACGTTCGTGCTCAGAGGCCGTGAAGAAATTGGGGGCCGCCCCCAATTTCTTCACGGCCGAACCCACAAGGTGTCCGAGGCGGCGGCAGCCGCCGTACTCACAGATGAACCGCGTCAGTCCAACGCGAATCGCCTTTGGATTCGGCGACTGCCGTCGCCGAGCAACACCTGGTGAGGCCGAGAACGTGAATCAATCGGATTGATTCACGTTCTCTCAGCCGCGCAGGCTGAGACCGAGGTCGGCGAGCTTCTTCTTGATCTCGTTCATCGACGTCTGGCCGAAGTTCTTGCAGGCGAGCAGCTGTTCTTCGCTGATCTCGCACAGCTGGCCGACGGTGCCGACGCCGAGATTGTCGAGGGCCTTGCGCGAACGCACCGAGAGGTCGAGTTCCGCGACGCCCTTCGAGCGCACCGCGTCGAGATCGACCGGCCGCTTCGTGCGACGACGACGATCGTCGTCGTCGCTCTGCATGCCGAGGCGCAGGCCCTTCGAACGCAGGATCTCCTTGATCTCGTTCAGCGAGGTTTCGCCGAAGTTCTTGAAGGAGAGCAGTTCGGCTTCGGTCTTGCGGATCAGGTCGCCGAGCGAGCGAATGTTCATGCGCGCGAGACAATTGCGCGAACGCACGGACAGTTCGAAGTCGGTGACCGGGATCTTGAGGATCTGGGCGCGCTTGTCGTCCTTGCGCTCCTTCTCCTCGTCGTAATACATGTCGTACGAGACTTCGGAGTCCTTGAAGAACATCCGCGCCATCTCGTTCGAGCCGTCGGCGGCGAGCACGAGCTTGTAGCAGGACGATGCGCGCTCGTACGACTCGGCGTCTTCGTACAGCAGGCCGAGGTTCAGCAGCGCGCCGATCGACACCGGGAACACCTGCTTCAGGCGTTCGTAGTGCTGGATCGCCTCGACGTCGCGACCGAGCAGGTCGAGTCGGTACGCGAGATAGAAGCGAGCGCCGCGATGGTCCGGTTGGATCGCGACGGCGCGCTCGTACTGACCGACCGCGTGCGCGTAGTTCCCGCGCAGCTCTTCGAGTCGGCCTTCGAGGAACGCGGTGTCCGCGCCTTCGCTGTCGGCCTTGCGGAACTGCGCGATCAGCTTCTCGAGACCGGCTTCGTCGCCGATGCGCGCGAGCAGATCGCCGTACGCGAGGCGGTACTCGTTCGGCTGGTCGGAGCCGCCGACCTTCTCGAGCGCCTCTTTCGCGACCGCGAGGTCGTTGCGATCGAGAGCCGCCTGACCGACGAGGTACTGCGCGAGCGCGTGCTTCGCAGCCAGCAGGATCGGCTGGGCCGCAGCGACGCGTCCGGCGCAATACAGCCCGACACCGCGTCGGAACGCGACTTCGCCGTCACGGGCTCCGGCCGGGTATTTCTGTTCGAGCAACGCGAGGAAGTTCTCGCGAGCGCTGTCGGTGCGGAACAGTTCGCGCCGCAATTCCATGCAGTCGGAAACCGTGAGCGGATCGCGGCGGAGCAGCTCTTCGACGTTGATCTCGAGCGCGACGTCTTGGGCCATCGGTCGTCTTCGTCCTCCGTAGAAGGTGCACTGCGTCCAATTGAACCTGGGAAGGGGCGCGAGCTAGAGTCCGCGCAGGTGCACTCCCCACAGGCAGTTGAACCTTCGACGTTCAAACCGGGGGATTCTAGGTAGCGGCCGAACGCCGTCAAGGTCGGCCGACGAAGCGGGTGTCGACCATGGCGTGTGTCTTCTGCAAGATCGCGGCGGGGGAGATCCCCGCCAAGGTCGTCGCGTCCGACGATTCGGTGATCGCATTCCACGACATCGCGCCGCGCGCGCCGGTGCATGTCCTGGTCGTGCCGCGCAAGCACATCGCGTCGGTCGCCGACGCCGAGGATGCCGACCGGGACGTGCTCGGACGCCTGATGCTGATGGCGCGACGGGTCGCCCAGGATCTCGGCATCGCCGAGCGCGGCTACCGCCTGATCGTCAACGTCCGAGAGCACGGCGGTCAGGAAGTCCCGCACCTGCACGTCCACGTCCTCGGCGGGAAGCCGCTCGGTCCGATGCTCGCGAGGCCGTCATGAAGAGTTGTCCGAAGTGCGCGCAGGAGTTCGAGGACTTCGCGTCCGATTGTCCCGATTGCGAGGTTCCCCTCGCCGCGCCGGGGGCTGCCGCCGCGGCGAGCGGTTCGGCGATGTTCTTGATGGCGGACGCGATGGCCGCGACGGTCGCGCGCGAAGCCCTGATGGACGCCGAGGTCGCGTTCCTGCCGCGCTCGATCCCCGGAACTCCGCTGACGCAATTCCTGTTCGATCCAGCGGATACGGATCGCGCGCACGAGGTGCTGCGCGCCCAGCGGTCGTTGCGCGCCGGCACGGGCGGCGAGGGCGTCCCGACCTACGCGTTCCAGGAGCCCGAAGCGGACGGCGCGGATGCCGTGTGGTCGACGATTCCCGCCTTGCCCCGAGATCCGGGCGAGGCGGTCGTCGTGCTGGCCGAGGCCCTGCGCCGCGGCGCGCCCGCCGTGCGAGCCACCGCCGCCGCACGGTTGGCGGCCGCCGGCCGTCCCGGCCTCGACGCCCTGTTGGCGGCTTTGACCGAATTCCTGGACCAGAACAAGGATGCGGCGGTGTTCGCCGTGGCGCGCGAACTCCGCGAGCGGTCGATCGACCCGTCCGCGCTGCAGTCGGTCATCGACGTCGCGCGCTCCGCGACGGCGCCGCTCGAGCGGCGGCTGCTGGCCCTTCATGCGCTCGGCCGATTCGAGTTGCCGAAGCTCGCGCGACCGCTCATCGAGCTGATCGACGACCCGAGCCCGGAGATCCGTGAGGCGGCGGACGAGACGTTGTGCTGCCTGACCGACGAGGATCTCGGCTTCGATCCGCACTTGGCGTCCGACGAACGCCGGGCGTTCGTGCCGAAGTGGGATGCCGTACTGCGCCGCCTCGGCGCCTGACGTCTCGCGGCTTGTAGGCCCGCGCGGAGCCCGGTATAACGCCCGATTCGTTCGCCGGTTCCGACCTCCGTCGTCGGTAGCCGCCTCGAGTCCGTCCCTCGTCGTCAAAGGCGTTCGCGTCGCGTCGTGTTCGAATCGATCAACCAGAACCTCCAGAAGGTGTTCGCCCGCTTCCAGCGCGGCGGCAAGCTGACGGACGGGAACATCCAGGATGGTCTGCGCGAGATCCGCCAGGCACTCCTCGATGCCGACGTGCACTTCAAGGTCGCGAAGGACCTGATCGACGAAGTCACGAACCGCGCCGTCGGCGAGAAGGTCATCGAGTCGGTCACGCCGGCGCAGCAGATCGTCAAGATCTTCCACGACGTGCTGACCGCGGCGATGGCGAGCGACAAGCCGCTCGTGATCGGCCAGCACGGTCCGACCGTGATCATGCTCGCGGGCCTGCAAGGCTCCGGCAAGACGACGACCGCCGGCAAGCTCGCGAACTTGCTGAAGAAGCGCGGCCGCCAACCGTTGCTCGTCGCCGCCGACTTGCAGCGTCCGGCCGCCGTCGACCAACTCAAGGTCCTCGGTCAACAACTCGGCATCCCGGTGCTGGCGAAGACCGGCGTGACGCCGCCCGAGCTGTGCGCGGAAGCGATCCCGTACGCGCGCGCGAACGGACACGACGTCGTGATCCTCGACACCGCGGGGCGCCTGCACGTCGACGAACCGTTGATGGAAGAAGTCGCGGCCGTGAAGGCGCGCGCGAAGCCGCATCACGTGTTCTTCGTCTGCGACGCGATGACGGGCCAGGACGCCGTCAATTCGGCGCGCGCGTTCCACGAGCGCCTGGCGCTCGACGGCGTGATCCTGACGAAGCTCGACGGCGACACGCGCGGCGGCGCCGCGATCTCGATCCGCCACGTGACCGGCGCGCCGGTGCGCTTCGTCGGTCTCGGCGAGAAGCTCGACCAACTCGAAGAGTTCCACGCCGATCGCATGGCGTCGCGCGTCCTCGGCATGGGCGACGTCGTCTCGCTGGTCGAACGCGCGCAATCGGTCGTCGACGAGAAACAGGCCGAAGAAGCGGTCACGAAGCTCCTCACCGACGAGTTCACGTTCGAGGACTTCCTGTTCCAGCTGCGCTCGATGAAGAAGCTCGGCCCGCTGAAGGACGTGCTCGCGATGCTGCCGGGCGGGCTCGGCGCGCAACTGCAGAACGCACCGATCGACGAGAAGCAACTCGACCGCGTCGAAGCCGTGATCTGCTCGATGACGCGCGAAGAGCGCCTGCGCCCCGACGTCCTCGACGTCGCCCGGCGTCGTCGCGTCGCGCGCGGCAGCGGCAACTCGCTCGATCAGGTCAACGCGGTGGTCAAGCAATTCGCCGGCATGCGCCAGATGATGAAGCAGTTGAAGAGCCAGTCGGGCCTGATGGGCAAGATGGCCGCGCGCTTCATGCCGGGCATGAGCGGAGCGAAGCAGCACAAGGCGCAAGTGATCGAGGAGATGCGCAAGAAAGGCGATCTCCTGCGCGCCAAACGCAAACTGGAACGTGATCGAAAGAAACAGAATCGCCGCCGACGCTGACGTCGCCGGCTTCGGAACCCGAAGTCCCTCGAAAGGAGCACCATGGCAGTCCGTATCCGTCTGAAGCGCTTGGGGCGCTTGAATCGCCCGTCCTACCGCATCTGTGTGTTCGACAGCCGCACGCGTCGTGACGGTTGCGCGATCGAAGAGCTCGGCATCTACGAGACGCTGACGGACGATCCGGCGCGCAAGCTGCGCGTCGACGTCGACCGCGCGCGCCACTGGCTGTCGAAGGGCGCGAAGCCGACCGAGATCGTCCACATGCTGTTCAAGAAGACCGGCGTCTACCAGAAGGCCCAGGCCGCTTCATGACGACGAAGGGCAAGGACGTGGTGCCGGGCGCCCCGAAGAAGCTCAAGGCCCACCTCGACAAGCTCGAGAAGCAGTACGGCAAGCTGCAACTGCTGAAGGACGCGCCGCCGCTCGAGCAGGCGCTGTTCCTGATCCTGCGTGAAGGCAACGACCACAAGAAGGCCCAGAAGGCGTTGTCGATCCTGCAGGCCGAGTACGTCGAGTGGAACGAGCTGCGCGTCGCGACTCCGAAGGAGATCGTCGCGGTCCTCGAGGACGTCGGACTCGACGACCTCGACGACAAGGTCTCGCGGATGCTCGCGCTGCTGTCGCGTCTGTTCTACGACTTCCACAAGAAGGACCTGAACTTCGTGCGGATGTTCGAGGCGACGCAGCGGTCGAAGATCCTGTCGACGCTCGATCCGCTCGGGAAGTCGATCCTGCACGTCCTGCTCCAGTACTACGAAGAGTTGCATCCCAATCCCGGCGGCACCGTGCTGTCGATGGACGCGTTCAAAGAGCTCGAGCGCCTCGGACTCGTCCGCAAGACGACGAGTGCGAACGTGGCGAAGAAGATGCTCGACGATCTCGTCGAAGACGAAGATCGCTATCGCTTCCAGTACCTGCTGCACAAGGGCCTGTGACCGGCGCGGGCGCGAGCGATCCACGACTGCCGATCGTCCTCGCGTCCGCTTCCGAGCGCCGCAAGTCGATCCTCGCGCGCCTCGGATTCTCGTACGCGATCGATCCGGCCGACGTCGACGAGACTCCGCCGCCCGGCGCGTCGCCGCGCGAGGTCGCGATGAAACTCGCGCTCGACAAGGCGAGGACGGTCGCGGCGCGCACGCGGTCCGGGACCGTGATCGGCGCGGACACGGTCGTCGCGACGCACGCCGGACTGCTCGGGAAGCCGGACGACGCCGCGCAAGCGCGTGAGTTCTTGCGCATCCTCGGCGCCGCGACCCACGAGGTCATCACCGGGCTCGCGCTGGTCCACGTCGGCACCGGTCGCGAACGGGTCAGTGCGACCACGACGCGCGTGACGATGCGCGCGCTGACGGACGACGAGATCGAGGCGTACGTCGCCAGCGGCGAGCCGTTCGGCAAGGCCGGCGGCTACGCGATCCAAGAGAACGCGGACCGCTTCGTGACCCGGCTCGAAGGCTCGTTCGACAACGTCGTGGGCTTCCCAAGCGAAACCTTCTTGCTCGAATGGGACGCGCTGCGCGCGGAGCTCGCGCGCGCTGGAGGGTCGTCGTGATCGTCGGTCGGCGCGGGTGGACGGGAGTCGTCGGAAGCGTCGGAGTCCTGGGACTCGTGGGCCTCGTGGCGTGTGGTTCGCGCGGAGAGGATCCGCGACCGGTGGCGCAGGAAGCGGGGCCCTTTCCGCCGGACTTGCCGCGCCCGGCGTTCGACACCGCGTCGATCAAAGTCGGTGACGTCGCCCTGACCGTCGAGATCGCGGACTCCGCCGACGAGCGGGCCTACGGCTGCATGTTCATCCCCGAGCTGCGGGACGACCGCGGCATGCTGTTCCTGTTCCCGAGTTCCGAACCGCGCTCGTTCTGGATGCGCAATACGCGTATCGCGCTCGACATCGCGTACCTCAGCGAGAGCGGTCGGATCGTCACGTTGCGGCGCAACGCGCAGCCGTTCGACGAGCGCTCCGGAGCCTATGCGTCGACGGCCCCCGCGCGCTTCGTGCTCGAGGTGGCGGGGGGGTGGTTCGAGCGCCATGGATTGAACGAGGGGTCGATGGTGTGGATCCCGCACGACGTGCTGACCCGGACCCCCGGCCCCGACGACTTCAAGCCGAACCTCCCGCGCCGGATCGGCCCCTGACGACGGTCCACCCCGACGGCGATCCCGGCCCAGCAGGACTTCTTCCGCCCGGCTGTTGAGCGTTCCCGCAACAGGCCGTAGACTCCCGCCTTTTTCCCCCATGCCCCGAACCCGGGGTGAACCGACGGCTCCACCGTTCGTTCACGTGACGGGCGGCGGGACGACGATGCGAGGTTCGGTCATGAAGGCCGGCGTTCATCCCGAGTACATCAACTGCAAGGTGGTCTGCGGTTGCGGCTCCACGTTCGTGACGCGCTCGACGAAGAAGGAGATCCACGTCGAGATCTGCTCGGCTTGCCATCCCTTCTATACGGGCAAGCAGAAGTTCGTCGACACCGCGGGCCGCGTCGAGAAGTTCCTGAAGAAGTACGGGACCGCCGCCGCCAAGTCCTGACCGGGCGGGCCGGCGCCGCACAGGTCGATGCTCGACAAACTCCGGCAACTCGCGCAACGCTTCGAGGACGTGGAGCAGCGGCTCCAATCCCAGGACGCGTTCGCGAAGCCGGAGGTCGCGCGTCAGTTGCTGCGCGAGCGCGCGCAACTCGTGCGGATCGTCGAGCCGTACCGCGAGTTCGAACGCATGCTGCGGTCGCGTGACGAAGCGGCGCAACTCCTGAAGGAAGGCGGCGACGCCGAACTCTGCGAGCTTGCACGCTCCGAGTTGCCCGGACTCGAGCAGTCGATCGCCGTGCTCGGCGACAAGCTCGGTCGCCTGCTGGTCGACGACGACCCGAACGCGCAGCGCGACGCGATCATGGAAATCCGCGGCGGAGTCGGGGGAGACGAAGCGACGCTGTTCGCGGCCGACCTGTTCCGCATGTACGCGCGGTACGCCGAACGCCACGGGTTCAAGGTCGAGGTCCTGTCGGCCGCGCCGTCCGAAGTGAAGGGGTTCAAGGAGATCGTGTTCGCCGTCGCCGGACAGGGAGCGTACGACCGCCTCCACCTCGAGAGCGGGGGGCATCGCGTCCAACGCGTGCCGGACACCGAAGCGCAGGGACGCATCCACACGTCGCTCGCGACCGTGGCCGTGCTGCCCGACGCCGAGGACGTCGACGTCGAACTGCGCGACGAGGACATCAAGTTCGACACCTACCGCTCGGGCGGCCCCGGCGGCCAGAGCGTCAACAAGACGTCGTCGGCCGTGCGCCTGACGCATCTGCCGAGCGGGCTCGTCGTGCAGTGCCAGGACGAATCGTCCCAGCACAAGAACCGCGCGAAGGCGATGCGCGTGCTGCGGGCGCGGCTGTTCGAACTCGAAGAGACCAAGCGCCGGAACGAGCGCGACGAGACGCGCCGGGCACAGGTCGGTTCGGGCGATCGCAGCGAACGCATCCGCACGTACAACTTCCCGCAGAACCGCGTCACGGACCATCGCCTCAAGGACAACTACACGCTCGATCGGGTCATCGACGGAGACCTCGACGAGCTGCTGGACCAACTGAAGCGCTACGAGATCGACGAGCGACTGAAGGGGCTCGCGCGTGACTGATGCGGCGTCCGCATCGGTCGCGGCCCGCCGGCCCGAACCAACGCAATCTTCCCTCGCAACGAAAGGTGCCCCATGAACGACGTCAGCGAAAACCAGGACCTTGCGGCTCAAGCCCCGATGGGGACCCAAGCCGCCGCGCCTGCGCCGGAACTCATGGCAGCGGCCGCGCCGCCGCGCGCGTTCCCGCAGCAGTACAAGTTCCTGTGGGGCGCGTTGCTGGTGCTGATCGGCACGTTCCTGCCGTTCGGCCCGCATCTGCTCGACTCGATGTTCCTCGGCACCGAGACGAACATCGACACGTCGGCCACGATCAACGAGCAGAACATGAAGGAGTTGGCGGCGAAGGTCGGCACGGGCGCCGCGGCGCTCGACGAAGCTGCCGCCGCGGCGAAGAAGGCCGAAGCCCTCGCCGCGCAGGCGCTGGTGCTGCCGGCCGCGCGCCCGGGCAACCACACGTTCATGGGTTGCATCGTGCTGATGCTCGCGCTGGCGATCGTCAACAGCCAGATCAACGGCATCCGTGAGCGTCGCCTGACCGGTCTCGGCGGCGTGTTCCTGATGCTCGTGTTCTGCGGCTGGGCGTGGTTCAAGGCGACCACCGTCGCCGTCCCCGACTTCTCGTGGGGCGCCGCGTACCAGTTCCCGATGCTGGAGCAGCTCGTCCAAGGCCTCGGCGGCGGCTTCCTGCTGATCCTGATCGGCTCGACGATCGTCACGCTGACGCTGCTGAAGAGCTTCGCGTCGGCGATGAAGCCGGCTCCGAAGCCCGCGGTCACGTCCGGCAAGACGACGCGCGCCGGCAAGAAGTAAGCCGCGATGGAGTCGCGCTCGGTCCGCACGGTTCGCCGCGTGGTCGAGCGCGCTGCCGCGGTGCTGCGGCGTCGAGGCCTGCCCGAGGCGCGTCTCGACGTCGAGGTCCTGCTCGGCTTCGTGCTCGGGGTGTCGCGCGCGTCGTTGGTCGCGCGCGACGACCTCGAGGTCGATGCCCGTTCACGCGCCGTGTTCGCCGGCCTGTTGCGCCGGCGGGCACGGCGCGTTCCCGTTGCCTACCTGATCGGACGCCGGGAGTTCTTCGGCCGCGCGTTCCGCGTCGACCCGCGCGTGCTGGTCCCGCGCCCGGACACCGAGACGCTGGTGGAGCGTGCGCTCCTGTGGATCCGTGCGCGGAGTGGACCGCTTCGCGTCCTCGACGTCGGCACGGGCTCGGGGTGCATCGGGATCACGCTCGCGCTCGAAGATCCTCGGGTCACGTGCGTCGCGATCGACGCGAGCGCCGATGCGGTCGCGTGCGCTCGCTCGAATGCCGAAGTCTGGGACGTCGGTGATCGGTTCGACGCGCGAGCCGTCGCGGTCGAGTCGTTCGAGCCGGGCGATCCGTTCGATCTGATCGTGTCGAATCCGCCGTACGTCGAGCCGGATGAGCCGTGCGATCCCGAGACGGCGCACGAGCCGGACCTCGCGCTGCGAGGAGCGAGCGGTCCGTTCCCCGCGATCTATGACGCGCTGCTCACGGGTGCTCGCCGCGCGCTCCGTCGCGGCGGGGCGATGATGGTCGAAGTCGGCTCCGGACAGGCCGACGTCGTGATGTCGCGATTCGAGCGTTCTCGGCTGTTCTCGCGCGTCGAATGCGCGGTCGATCTCGCGGGAGTTCGACGTGTCGTGATCGGCGTCGATGCGAGCGACGGTCACGATCGGACACGCGCTCCGTGAGACCGAGTACGTGAATCAGCTGGATCGATTCGCGCGGGTTCACGTCCGACGGATCGAAATCAGTCGAGCCGCGAGCGGACGAACTCTTCGAGTGCGCCCCGAGTCTCGCGCGGCAGGTCGGTGAAGTAGACCGCCAGCTCGAACTTCTTGGTCTTTCCCTTGCCGATCGGCTGGCACCGGACGACGGCGCCGGTGAGGTCGAACGCGACGCTCGGCGACGTGTTGCCGGACTTCGACGGGAGCACGAGCTTCATGCTCACCATCGTCATCTCGTCGACCTTCTTGTCGGAGTGCAGCAGCAGCCCCGACATGCTCACGTTCTTGACCGACGCCTCGATCGGCGCGCTCGAGGACGTGATCTTCGCGCCGAAGCTTCCATCGACGCGTGGGTGCCGGCGGCGGTCCTTGACTCGTTCGACCATGACGACCTCGGAGTTCGTTGTCTGGGAGCCCCGATCCGGGGCGTCCGATGGCACGTCTCTTCGGCCGGACCCGACGCCGGGCTTGAGTCGAATCGCACGAAATCGAGCGGTCGCGCGCGTCCTTTCCCCCCGTCGGCAGCGCCGGTAGCATCCGGCCCAAACGAAAGAGGCAAGCCATGGCTCAATTCAACCGTGTGTTCTTGATGGGCAACCTGACCCGTGATCCGCAGCAGCGATTCCTGCCGAGCGGTCAGTCGGTCGTCGAGATCGGCATCGCGACGAACCGCAAGTACACGGCGCAGAACGGCGAGAAGCGCGAGGAAGTGACGTTCGTCGACGTCGAAGCCTGGGGGAAGCAGGGCGAGGTCATCGCCAAGTACTTCAAGAAGGGCAATCCCATCTTCATCGAGGGTCGCCTGAAGTTCGACTCGTGGCAGACGAAGGAGGGCGAGAAGCGCTCGAAGCTGCGCGTCGTCCTCGAACGCTTCGAGTTCCTCGGCGGCGGTCAGGGCCGGACCCAGGAGGGCGGCAGTGCCGACCTCGATCCGTCGGACTTCGGCGTCGACTCCGGCGCCGGCGGCGGCGGTCATCAGGCCGACGCGTCCGGCGACATCCCGTTCTGAACCCCGTCATGCGGGTTCGCGTGCTGTTGTTCGCGGCGATGAGGGAGCGGCTCGGCACCGCCGGGCTCGACCTCGAATTGGCGCCGGGCGCGCGCGTCGCGGACGCGATCGCTGCACTGGAAGTCCGGCATCCCGGTCTGACCGAGCAGCGGTTCGTCTGCGCCGTCGACGAGACGTACGCGACGCCGTCGACGCCGCTGAACGAGGGATCGGCGCTGGCGCTGATCCCGCCGGTGAGCGGCGGCTGACATGATCGCCTTGGTCTCGACCCCGATCGACGTCGGTGCGCTGCTCGACGATCGCACGGACCCCGGCGCCGGCGGACTCGTCGTGTTCGTCGGTCGGGTCCGCGACCATTCGCACGGCCGTGCCGTCGTCCGCCTCGAGTACGAGGCGTATCCGTCGATGGCGGAGAAAGAACTCGACCGGCTGTGCGGAACGGCGCGGTCGCGCTTCGACATCACGGAGATCGACGTCGTGCATCGCGTCGGCGTGCTCGGCATCGGAGCGGTCGCCGTGGCGATCGTCGTGCAAGCGCCGCATCGGGATGCCGCCTTCGACGCCTGTCGATTCGCGATCGACGAGCTGAAGCAGACGGTGCCGATCTGGAAGAAAGAGGTCTTCGCGGACGGCGAGGAGTGGGTGAGTCCGCGACCGTGAGCCGTCGGCGGCGAGCCCGCCGAAGCGGACCCTCGATCAGATCTCCTCGTCCATCGCTTGGCGCATCAGCCGGCGCGCCGCGATCACGCGGCGCCCGAAGCGGCACAGACCGCGCTTCGTGCCCTTGATGAAGTCGAGGATCGTCTGGATCTCCGCCGTCTGCGGCATGCGCGTCGCCTCGGCGACGGCGTCGGGCACCGGCAGGTGGAAGAACAGGCGGAACACCTCACGGATCTGTTCGCGCTTGTCGGCGTCGAGGCCCGCGCGGCGCATGCCGACGACGTTCGTGCCGACGATCGAGTCGATGCCCGACGCGATCGAGAACGGCAGCACGTCCTTGCCGACGCCGCCGAGGCCCTGGACCATCGCCAGCGTGCCGATCCGCGACCATTGATGGACGACGACGTTGCCCGAGATGAAGGCGCGGTCGTGGATCACGACGTGGCCGCCGAGCAGCGCGCCGTTCACCAGCGTCACGCGATCGTGGATCTCGCAGTCGTGCGCGACGTGCGCGTGACCCATGATCAGGTTGTGATTGCCGATCCGCGTGACGCCCGAGCCCTGCACCGTGCCGCGGTGGACCTCGGCGTGCTCGCGGATGATGTTGCCGTTGCCGATGATCAGCTTCGTCGGCTCGTTCTTGTAGCCGAGGTGCTGGGGCTCGTGCCCGATCACGGCGAACGGGTGGATGACGTTGTCGGACCCGATCTCGGTGTGGCCGGAGACGTGGACGAACGCGACGAGACGCGAACGTGCGCCGATCTTCACCGGTCCGTCGATGACGACGTGGGGACCGATTTCGACGTCTTGCGCGATCTCGGCGCGGCGGTCGACGACAGCGGTGGGGTGGATCACGATGCCTCCGGCAGGAACGGGACCGAGTCTCGCGTCGGCCATCCGTGCGCCAGACGCGTGCGAAAGCCCAGAAACCTAGCGATCCGCACGTGAAGCGCCACAGCGCGCACGTGCGGAGAAACGCCGCGCCGCTCGCCGTCGCGGCGCAACCGCGCGGCAGGGTTCAAGGATGGAAGATCTCGGCGCTGTCGAACGAGATCACCTGCGTCGGAGTCTGCGGGTTGGGCTCTTCGCCGCCCCCCGCGATCAGCACGGTGCCGTCCGACAGCAGGACCGCGGTCGCGTTCGCGCGCGGCTGCGTCATCGGGACCGTCGCGAGCAGGCCGAGGCTCGGCTGGTACAGGTCGATCGTGGAATCCGGCGTCGGCACGTAGAGGCTGCCGTACGCGCCACCCGCGATCACGACGCTGCCGGCCGGCAGGACGACGGCCGCGCTGACGCCGCGCGCGACCGACAAGTACCCGTCGAACGCGAACGTGCCGCCGCCGACGGTTTCGTCGAACACCTCCATCGTGTCGTTCTCGATCGGCGCGAGGATCGACGCGCCCGTCGACGTCGCACCGCCGATGATCAACACGCGTCCGTCGTTCAGCAGCACGGCCGTGTGCCCGGCGCGATCGATCGTCATCGACTTCTGCGCGCCGAACGTGCCGGCGCCCGCGTTCGGCGTGTAGATCTGGCCCTTGTCGGAGATGTAGGGGATCGAGAACAGCGTCGTGTACGAGAAGCCGCCGGCGACCAGCAGCTTGCCGTTCGCGAGCGTGGTCGCCGTGTGGCCGACGCGCGGCTCACCCATGTTCGGCCCGGCCGTGAACGTGTTCGTCGCCGGGTTGAAGATCTCCGTCGTGCGATGCGCCTTCGTGATGATGTCGAGCGCGTTCATGAACGAACTCGTGCCGCCGGTGATCAGGACGCGGCCATCGGGCAATCGGTTCGCCTGATGCAGCCCGCGCGCCACGGCGAGGGTGCCGACCGGCACGGAGACGCCGGTGACCGGGTGGTAGATCTCCGCGCTCGCGACCGGCTCGCCGACCGGGAACGCGTCGGCGCCTCCGGTCAGCAGCACGCGACCGTCGTTCAGCATCGTCGCCGTGTGCGACACGCGAGGCGCCAGCATCGGCGGCATCGGCGAGAACGTCTGCGTGGCCGGGTCGTACAGGTCGACCGAGTCCTGCCCGTAGCTCGCGACGATGCCGTCGTCACCGCCGCCGAACAGCAGCACCTTGCCGTCGGAGCGCGTGATCGCGGCGTAGCCGGAGCGACGCACCGACATCGACGTCAGCGTCGTCTCGCTGTCGAACGGCATCGACGGCGTCAGCACCCAGCGTTGCGACTTGCCGTCGATCAGGCCGCCGACGATGCGCACCGCTTGGAAATGCAGGGTCAGCACGTCGAGGATCGGCAACGGCGGGAAGAACAGCGGGACATCGACCGAGCCGCCGGCGGGAATCGTGCCGAGGAACCCGGGCAAGCCGACCGAGAGGTCGAGCAGGTCGAAGCCGACGTCGAGGCTCGACGGGGAGTGCGGGGCCGGCAGTGCGGTCGGACCGGAGTTCAGGGACAGGATCAGCAGGTACTGCGACCCCGGCGCGGCCGATACGGTCATCGTCGTCAGCGCGTTGATCGTCGCGCCGCCGGTCGAGTGCAGCGAGATCTGCGCGTCCGCCCGGGCTACACAGAGGCCAAGGAGCGCGGCGGTGGTCAGGAAACGCAAGTTCCTCGGTCGAGCACGCATCGTCTCGGTCTCCTCGGGTCAACGTTGTGCGGTCCGGTTCGTACGAGAGGGGCGCGAGACCCCGCTCCACGGCGGGCCGAGTGTAACTTGGCGGCTCGCGATCCCACGCGAGTCGTCGTCGCCAGCCCGCGGCGCCAGGACCGCGGGCGTCGAAGTCGAGTCGCTCCGATCATCCGCAAGGAGACGCATGCGTTCTTCCACGGTCGTTCGCTTCGCAGCGTGGTTCGCCGTCGCCGGGTCGTTCGCGTCGCCGTGCGTGGCGCAGGACGACGAGGTCGAGATCGCCCGGCGGGATGCCGACACCGGCGTCTACTACCGAGCCGAAGAAACGCTGTACGCGGTGCTCGAAGACCAACCCGAGCGCGACGACGCGCGCCTGCTGTTGCTCGCCGTGCTGCGGGCGCAGGGCAAGTACGAAGCCGCCGACGAACTCGACGCCGAGCTGGCCGCGCGCCCGGTCGCGGGCCGCGCCGACGTGCTCGCGGCACGCGCGTCGTACGCGCTCGAGCGCGGGCGCCTCGACGCCGCCGAAGAGCACGCGCTGGCGGCGATCGACGCCGACGGCGAACACCTCGATGCGGCGAC
>JAEUIB010000645.1 GCA_016795255.1 Planctomycetota bacterium | reverse complement strand
CGGCTCCATGCGGTAATGGAGGTCCGTCGGTCCCTTCTCCCGTCCGCCGAAGGTCATGAACGAGCCTCTACCGCACCAGCGCGCCGCCGGCATCGTCATCTACCACCGCGGCGACGGCGGGGTGCGATTCCTGCTCCTCCGCAACCGCATGCATCACACGTGGGGTTTCCCGAAGGGGCGGGCCGAACGCAACGAGACCGCACTCGAGACCGCGCATCGCGAGACGCTCGAGGAGACGGGGATCCGCAGCGTCCGGCTGCATCCGTCGTTCCACACGCAGATCGCGTATCCGGTCCGCGGCAGCCAGGGCCGGCTGCTGAAGACGGTCGAGTTCTTCCTCGGGGAAGTCGGGGACGATCGCGTCGTGCAGTCGCACGAGCACGACGACACGTGCTGGGCCGGGTACGACGACGCGCATCGCTTGCTCGCGTATCCGGACCTCCGCGTCGTACTGGAGCAAGTCGGCCGGACGCTGGGGCTGACGTCGACCTGACGGTGCGCCGCATCGACCATGAGAGGTGACCGAGCGCGAGCGTTCCGGGCAGGGAGCACCGACGAGGCGGTTCGACGAAGAGATTCGCCGAGGTGGCGCGCCGGGCTGCTAGGCTCTCCCGCTTTCGCGCGCCGGACAGTCCACGGCGACGGACCCACCTCTCCGACCCACCGATGGACGAGCACAAGAGCAAGATCGCGAACCTCGTCGCGCAAGCGATGCAATGCCCGCCGGAGCAGATCCTGGCCTGGATCGAGACGCCGAAGGAGTCCAAGCTCGGCGACTTCGCGCTGCCGTGCTTCCAGCTCGCGAAGCAGCGTCGCCAGAACCCGGCGGCGATCGCCGCCGAGCTCGCGTCCGCGATCGCGCCGCTGGCGCGCGCCGCCGGCTTCGAAGCCGCGCGCGCGGTCGGCCCCTACGTCAACTTCACGCTCGACCGCGGCGCGTTCGTCGGTTCGACGCTGCAAGCGATCCTCGAGCGAGGCGACGCCTACGGCAACGGCACGATCGGCGCCGGTAAGACGATCGTCGTCGACTTCTCGTCGCCCAACATCGCGAAGCCGTTCGGCATCCACCATCTGCGATCGACCGTCATCGGCGCGGCGATCGCTCGCTTGCATCGATGCCTCGGCTACCGCGTGGTCGGCATCAACCACCTCGGCGACTGGGGCACCCAGTTCGGCCAACTGATCACCGCGTGGCGACGCCACGGCGACGAAGCCCGATTGGATCGCGAGGGCATCCCGTACCTGCTCGAGCTGTACGTCGGGTTCAACCAGGAACTCGCGACGAACCCGGGCCTGCGGGACGACGCGCGCCGCGCGTTCGCCGAACTCGAGCGCGGCGATCCCGAAGCACGCCGACTGTGGAAGCGCTTCCGCGACGTCAGCGAGGCCGAGTTCCGCCGCATCTACGACCTCCTCGGCATCCAATTCGACGCGTTCACGGGCGAGTCGTTCTTCGAGGACAAGATGGCGCCGGTCGTCGCGGAACTCGCGGCGAAGGGTCTGCTGCAGGAGAGTCGCGACGCACGCATCGTCGACCTCACGGCCGACGGCCTCGGCATCTGCCTGATCCAGAAGGCCGACGATTCGAGCCTGTACGTCACGCGCGACCTCGCGGCGGCGATGTACCGCCACGCGACCTACGGCTTCACGAAGGCGCTGTACGTCGTCGGCGGCGCGCAGTCGCTGCACTTCCAACAGCTCGTGCGCGTGCTGGAGCTGCTCGGGCGCGAGTTCGCGAAGGGCGTCGTCCACGTGCCGTTCGGCATGATGCGGTTCAAGGACCGCAAGATGTCGACCCGCAGCGGCGACATCCTGCTGCTGGAAGACGTGCTGAATCAGGCCGTCGCGCGCGCGCAGACGATCGTCGCCGAGAAGAATCCGGACCTCGCGCACGACGCCGCCATCGCGAAGGCGATCGGCATCGGCGCCGTCGTGTTCAACGACCTGAAGAACCGCCGCGTCCGCGACATCGTCTTCGACTGGAGCGAGTTGCTCGCGTTCGAGGGCGAAACCGGACCGTACGTCCAGTACTGCCACGCGCGCATCGCGAGCGTGCTGCGGAAGG
>JAEUIB010000600.1 GCA_016795255.1 Planctomycetota bacterium | reverse complement strand
GCGACGCGCCGCGCCCCGCGAGGTACGCGGACTTGCCGTCGGCGGTGGTCCACGCGACCGAGGTGCCGCGCTCGGAGACGCGGGTCAGGATCGAACCCGGGTCGGCGTACGCATCCTGCGACGAGCGATCGAACACGAGCCTCGGCGCGACGTCGGGCTTGCCCGGATCGATCGCCCACGTCCGCGTGCGGCGCGTCGTCCACCACGACTCGCTGACGAACGCGAGATCGTCCCGCAGCGCGACGATCGAGCCGAACCGCCACGCGAGGTCGACCAGCGGCGTCGGCGCCCCATCGAACGGCGCCGCGAGCGCGAACACGCGATCCCGCACGTCGGCCGCGCGCGACGGATCTCCGCCGTCGACGGCTTCGACCCACACCAGCGTCGCGTCCGCGTCCGCCTTCCATTGCACGGAGCGCGGCCCGACCGGCACGCGATCGGGCGGCACCGGCGGGATCGCTTGCAGCGGCGTGTCGGAGAGTTCGCGGACGACCTTGCCGTCGCGATCGAGCACGACGCTGCGCGTCGGGAACGCCGACAGCGCCTCGGCGCGCGAGAACGGCCGATGGACGCTCGTCACGTGGACGAACTGCCCGTCCGGGCTCGGCGAGAAGTCGGTGATCAGCGACGGTTCACCGATCAGCGTCAGCTTGCCGGCGAGGTCGATCCGCGCCAAGTGCGCTCGGCCGTAGTACTCGAACTGCGCTTCCTTCTCGGGCGACGTCAGCACGTCCGTGTTCGTCCACGACGCCGCCGGCTTGCCGTCGGCCTCCTGGACGATCGGCCCGCGCGGCATCTCGCTCGGATTCGGCGCCGCGCCGCGCCCGCGATCGATCACCGAGCAGATCAGCTCGCGCCCGTTCGCGACCCAGCGGAACGGACTGCGCACGAACGCGGCGTTGACGACCGGCGGCGTCACGGAACGCGCGTTGGCCGTCGCGACGTCGGCGACCCACAATTGGATGCCGAGATCGGTGGTCACCGTGAACGCGAACGATTCGCCGCCGCGCGACCATTGCGGCGTGCCGATGCGCTCCGTCGACGGAACGTCGACGACGCGCTCCTTGCCGGTCGCGAGGTCGAGCAACACCAACTCGCGGAAGAACGTCGAGCGCGCGAACGCCGGCCCGTTGGTCGCCGGATCGATGCGCGCCCCCGCGAGACCGAGCACCGGCCGCGCGAACTCGGCGATCGACGGCATCGCGCGTCGGCGCGCGAACAGGATCTGTCGTCCCGACGGGCTGACGGAGACGAGCGGCAACGGTTCCGCATCGAGGATGCGGGCGACCGGCGCCGGCGGTTGCCGGTACGTCTCGTCCTGGGCGAGCGCGGAATGGCACGAGATCCACGTCAACAGGGTCGCGAGTCCGACGAGCAGGCGCATGGAATCCTCCGCGGGTCTTGGCCGCGAGAGCATACGGTCGGCTCGCGCGACGCGCGCGCTGCGCTTCGTCACTCGCCGTGGGCGGCGACGTCGGCGCGACTCGCGCCCCACAGCTCGCGGACGCGACGGACCACCGCGTCGACGACGACGGCGCCGCCGCGCAAGCGCTCTTCGAGCCCCGCCAGCACGCGTCCCCGGATGCCGACTTCGTCGAGCGCGCGGCGCTCGTCGAGCACTCCGTGTTCTTTCATCCACGCGACCAGCTTGTCGCGCAGCCGGAAGTTCCGCGTCCGTTCGTCGCTGCGCGCGTCGATGACTTCGACCAGCTTGCGCGGGTCGCCGCCGAGGTCGCGCGCGAGGCTCGACAGCCGCTCGACGAACTGATCGGACACGCCCGCGGCGATCAGCACGTCGGTGTCGACCGCTTTGCCGCGCCCTTCGGCGAACGCCTGCACGAACCGATCGATCACGTCGACGTACGCATCGAGTTCGGCCGCGCGCGACGCGCCGACGACCGCGGTCGCGCCGCCGCTCGCGCGGAGCTGCCGCCACTGACCGACCGTCGTCACGCGCGCGGACAGCAACGCGTACAGCGCCTCGAGGTCGTGCCGCGCGAGCCAGAACACGTGCTGCGCGCTCGCCGGTCGCCACGGATCGAACGGCGCGGCGCCGATCCGGTGCGCGAACTCCTCGGGCGTCGCGCTGCCGGGCGCCGGAACGTGGTGCGCGGGCTCGGGCACCAATTCGAGTTCGGCCGCGCGCGCGCGACCGCGGACCTCGTCGAGGTCGAACGCGCGCACCGCGTCCTCGCCGTGTTCGGCGGCGAACGAGCGCCAGGCCTGCACGTCGAGCGGATTGGCCGACAGGTAGAACACCTGACGCTTCTCTTCACGCGCCATGACGAGCAACGCCTGCGCGATCGCGCGGAAACGGTCGCCGTCGGCCGTGGTCAGCACCTCGTCGAGGAACAACGGCAGCTTCGTCCCGCGCTCGGCCTGCGTCGCGTACGCGAGGCGCGCCGCGAGCAACAACTGGATCCGCGTGCCGTCCGACAATTCTTCGAGTCCGAGCACGCGCTCGGTCGCGCTGTCGATCGCGCGCAACTCGTCGACGTCGTCGCCGACTTCGAGGCGGTACGCGTTCGCGGTGAACCGCGCGAACCACTGCTGCGCCTTCTTGACGACCGGGGGTCGCGACTCGCGGACGAAATCCCGCGCGACCTGATCGAGCAGGAACGAGCCGGCCTCGTGGTCGAGCGTCGTCGCGCGCGCGTCCTCGAGCGCTTCCTTCGCCGCGGCGCGGCGCTCCAACGCCAGCGCGACCGCGTCGGCCGCCGTCGCCTGACGGACCTCGGCCTGGATCCGTGCGCGTTCCTCGATCAACCCACGCCGCGTGCCGGCGACGCGCTCGTGCCGCTCCGCTTCGAGCTGCAGCTCCGCGAGCGGCGCCGTCAGCAGATCGTCGTGCGCCGCGAGCCGCGCCGAGCGTTCGTCGAACTTCGCCGCCGCCTGCGCACACGCGTCGGACAGCGTCTTCCAGCGCGGACGATCCTCGACCATCGCCTTCAGCGTCGCGACGTCGCCGTGCGCGACGCCGGCTTCCGCGAACAAACGCTCGCGCCGGCGCGCGTTCTCGGCCTGCCGCTCGTTCAGCGCCGACAACCGCGGCTGCTCGCGCGCGAGCGTGGCGGTCGCGTCGGACAACGATCGGGCGCGTTCCTTCAATCGGGCGACCGATTC
>JAEUIB010000598.1 GCA_016795255.1 Planctomycetota bacterium | reverse complement strand
AATGGAAAGAGTCGGAGAGCCGGTTCGACGAAGCCTGCGCGGTTCGCAGCCGGCCGCAGCCATGACAGAATCGTGAACTTCGATTTAGCGGCGCGGCGAGGACGAGCCCGAAGCGGGGCCTCGAGGATCCGACTCCTGGTGGCCCGCGGGCCCCAGCCGGTACGTTCTTCCCGGTGGAACGCACCGGGGGTACCGACATGGGTCGCATCGTTCGCGGTCTCGCGCTGGCATCGAGTTCCGTCCTGGCCACATCGGCGTTCGGTGCGGACCACGTCGTCGGTCCCGGCCAGAGCATCCAGGCGGCGATCGCGATCGCGGCGAACGGCGACCGCGTGCTCGTGCAACCCGGCGTCTACGTCCAGTCGATCGACCTGCTCGGCAAGGACATCGACGTCCTCGGCGTCGGCGGCCCCGCGGCGACGATCCTCGACGCGTCCGGATCCGCGCTCGTCCTGGTCTCGATGACGTCGGGAGAGCCGGCGACCGCGTCGGTCTCCGGTTTCACGCTGCGCGGTGGATTGACCGGCATCAAGATCGCCGGCCCGACGCACGCCGTGATCCGCAACGTCATCGTCGAAGGTCAGAGCAAGTTCGGTCTGAGTTCGGCGCACGCGGGCGACGGCGTGTTCGCGACGCCGACGGTTCAGCCGTTCCCGCGGCTGATCGAGTCGATCGTGCGCGGCAACGCGGGAACCGGAGTCGTCGGCGCGCTCGATGTCGAGCGATGCGTCGTGTCCGGCAACGCGGAGGCGGGACTCGTCAACGTGAACTCGTGCGTGGAGTCGTACGTGACGGGGAACGTCGGCACGTTCGGCGGCGGGCTCGTCGGTGGCAAGTCGTACTCGCGTTGCGTGATCGCGAACAACACGGCGATCGCGGGGGCGGGCGGTTCGTTCTCGGGTTCGCAGACGGTGTCGATCTCGGGTTGCGAGTTCCGCGGCAACGTCGCGATCCAACGCGGCGGGGGAGTCGACCTGCTCGGTCAGTACCCCCACGACGACGCGGGGTTCCCGACGGCGACCATTCGCAATTGCTCGTTCTTCGGCAACTCGGCCGGTCAGACGGGCGGCGCGGTGTACCTGTCGGTCAGCAAGTCGTTCAGCGGGAGTCCGAACGGCGTCACCGAACTCCACCGATCGACGTTCGTCGGCAACACGCCGAACGGAGTCGCCGGAACCTGTGACGTGACCAAGCTGCGCGACAGCGTGTTCTGGGCTCAGTCCAATCCGATCGTCGTGAAGCGAGCGACGAATCCGTCGCTCGACACGTTGCTGTTCGCCGACTTCACGCTGAGCACGCTGCCGCTGTTCGGTGTCGGCAACCTGAACGCGGATCCACTGCTCGTCGATCCGGTCCTAGGAGATATGCACCTCACTGCGGCGTCGCCGTGCATCGGCACAGGCTCGCCGGTGCTCGTCCCCGACGTCGAAGGTGATTCGGTCGAAGGTGGCGTCGACATCGGAGCCGACGAGTTCGTCGCGCACTTGAGCGTGCCGGACGTCGTCATGGCCGGCGGACCGATCACGTTGCGCACGTACGGACCGATCGGCGCGCCGGTCGTGTTGTTCGCGTCGACGAGCCGTCTCGACACCGGCATCGCGACGATCGCGGGACCGCTCCTGCTCGGCTTCCCGCTGCTGCCGGCGTTCCCGCTGTCGCTGGGGCCGATCGGCACGAACTCGCGCCTCGAGATCTCGGCGGTCGTCCCACCCTCGGTCCCGGCAGGGACATCGTTGCACTTCCAGGCGTACGTGGGTGGCTCGGCGTCGCGCCTCACGCTCCCAGTGACGGTCATCATCGGCTGAGGGCTCAACGAGCACACCCGCGCGCGAGAGCCGCCAGCAAAGGCGACCGGACAAGGGGGACATGACGGGGACAGACGCGCCTCCGTCCCCGTCATGTTCGTCCCGTGCGATGAATCGCGCCGGCAGAGCGCGGACCGGGCCGGAAGACGTGAACGTGAACGGGACTCTGGAAAACGGTGACGGCGGTGCGGGACCCGGAGGCACCAGAGGCAAGGGCGAAGGGGTGGAACGAGCAGCGCGGATTGGGGACTTCCATGAGAAG
>JAEUIB010000397.1 GCA_016795255.1 Planctomycetota bacterium | reverse complement strand
TCCTCACGCGAACGCTTGCATGCCGTCGAGAAGCCGCCCACCTCGCTTCGCTGCGCGACGCGATGCTGGACAAGCTGATCTCCGGCGAGTTGCGGGTCGGGGACCCTGCCCGGTTCCTCGGGGGCGGTGACTGATGCCAGACCTTGACGCCCTCGCGCCGAACTACCGGCGGGCGCAACAGCGATGGCCAGAGGCGCCCACGCTGACGAAATGCCACGTGGCGTTGAAGGCGTGCTTCGACACCAACGCGCACGGTCTGGTCGAGCACGTCAAGTCGTTCATCGAGAGCGTCTGTCTCACTATCATTGGCGAGCTGCGCGAGCCCATGCCGTCGGCAAATCCGTCGACGACCGACCTGCTGGTTGCAGCCCTGAATCCGCTCGGCCTGCGAAACACGCGCGGCGCGAGCAAGCTCGACAAGGTTCTGTCGGGGTTCAATCGCCTCGCCGATGCGTTGACCGAAATGCGCAACGACAACGGGCCGGTGGCGCACGGCAAGGACGCCTTTCTCGATGCGCTGACGGTTGACTACGCGCGTGCACCTGCTGGTGCGGATGGGAGCCCACGGTGACCAACGTCTTCTGCGTCCGCGCGGAGTTCGGTACTTTCGCCCCGCAATTCGTCTCCGGCGGCTACGTGGCGATCGGTTGGATGGGGAGGACAGATCTCGGCGCGATCACGACACGCGACGAGCTGTACCCGCTGTACAAAACCGCGCACCCCGATGACACGAGCAACATCGTCATCGGCCAACAAGTGGGACAGATCGCGCGCTTCTTGCTCGAGATGAAGGCGGGCGACTACGTGCTCACCCCGGCAGCGGATACCGAGTTGCTGTTCTACGGCAGGGTCGCGCCCGATCCTTCGTACTTCTTTGCCGCGGGCGAGGACGGCTGTCCCTACCGCCATCGGCGGCGTGTGGAGTGGGCGCGGGAGACACTGAAGCGCAGTGGTCTTTCGGTGCCGTTCCAGAACACCATCCGGTCTTCGCTGACGGTTTTCGCTGTGTCACAGCGCGACGAGTTTCTCGCCGCCATTGGCTGCAAGGACGCGCCGACCGCAATCAAGCCCGCAGCGTATGACCCGTACCTCGCTGTGCTCGAGCAGGTGCTCGAACTCGACCACAAGGAGTTCGAGATTTTGGTCAGCCACCTGCTGACGGCGCTGGGCTTCGAAGGCTCGGAAGTCACAGGAAAGAGTGGCGATGGAGGAGTGGACGCCATCGGAGAGCTCAACATCGCCAACCTTGCGAAGGTGAAGGTGTTCGTCCAAGCCAAGCGTTACAAATTGGACTCGAAAGTGGCCGCTAGCGTCGTCAAGCAGCTGCGCGCCTCGATTCCGTCGAACGGTCAGGGCGCATTCATTACTACCGCGGATTTCCAGGCGGCTGCTGCGGACGTGGCGTTGCAGCCAGGATTCCCGCGCATCGGTTTGGTCAACGGGCGCCAGCTCGTCGATCTGCTCGTCGAGCATTGGAGCGATATTCCAACAGAGTTCCAGGAGCGGCTCGGACTCAAGCGTGGGCTGGTGCGAGCGTGATCGGCGCCTTTACCGAATCCGTCGTCGAAGACGCCGCGCTCGCGCGGATCGAGGCGTTCGATTACGCAATGCTGGACGGTCCCGACATCGCCGCCGGCGAACCCGGCGCGAAGCGCGGAGACTCGAGTTATCGCCTGGTCTTGCTCGAACGCCACCACACGCGGCGGTCAGGCGTCGTGCTGTCCGTGAACGGCTCGCTGGTTGCGAAGGTCGAACTCGAGAGCCTGGCTGCCGAATGGACCACGTCGTGGTCGACCTTCGGGGCTGTTCAAGCGCGGAACCCCTCCCGATGACCCGCGCACCCGGCGGCGAAGTCATCGTGTACTCGTCCCCCGGCGGCGAAGTCCGGGTCGACGTCCGGTTGGAGTCCGACACCGTCTGGCTCAACCAGGAGCAGATGGCCGAGCTGTTCGGGCGGGAGCGCTCGGTCGTAACGAAGCACATTCGGAACGTCTTCCAAGAGGGCGAACTCGACCCAAAGGCAACTCGTGCACTTTTTGCACAAGTTCGAATCGAGGGAGCGAGAACGGTCAGCCGCGACGTCGAGTACTACAACCTCGACGTGATCATCTCGGTCGGATACCGCGTGAAGTCTCTGCGCGGAACGCACTTCCGGATCTGGGCGACGCGCACGCTGCGCGAGCATCTGACGCGCGGATTCACGCTCGATCGGC
Source organism: Planctomycetota bacterium (assembly GCA_016795255.1). Classification (GTDB taxonomy): domain Bacteria; phylum Planctomycetota; class B15-G4; order B15-G4; family JADJEK01; genus JADJEK01. The sequence goes on along the minus strand of JAEUIB010000397.1, from coordinate 1,289 downwards.
GGCGCTTCGCGCGCAATGCCGCGGAACTCGAGTCAGCTCTCGTCTTGGTCCGCAAGGCAGCCGCCGGTCACGCCCTCACAACGGACGAAGGTCGCGGCCTGGTCGACGTCATTGCTCGCTACACGCAGACCTTCCTGCTGCTCCAGCGCTATGACGAAGGACTTCTCGAGGACCCGAAGGGAACGCGGGGCGGGAAGCTGCCGTCCGCCAAGGCGGCGCGGACCGCGATCGCGCGGCTGAAGACCGACTTGATCACGCGCGGCGAAGCGACCGACCTTTTCGGTCGTGAACGTGACGACGGACTTGCCGCGGTGCTGGGCAACCTCGCGCAGAGCGCGTTCGGCTCGCCCGCATATCCCACCGTCGAGTCGAAAGCCGCGCACTTGCTCTACTTCGTCATCAAGGACCACCCGTTCTCGGATGGCAACAAGCGCATCGGGTCCTTCCTGTTCGTGGAGTTCCTCCATCGGAATGATCGGCTCTTCCGTAATGGCGAGGCCGTGATCAACGATGTGGGTCTGGCTGCGCTCGCGCTGCTCGTCGCCGAATCAGCCCCGAAGGACAAGGACATCATGATCCGGCTGGTGATGAACATGCTGTCCGGACCGTCGCAATGAACAAGAACTTCACCGAATCCGTCGTCGAGGACGCCGCGCTCGCGTGGCTCGAAGGACTGCACTACGCAGTACTCCACGGGCCGGACATCGCCGCGGGCGAACCTGACGCGGAACGCAGCGACCCGAACTATCGAGACGTCGTGCTCGAGCGGCGCCTTCGCGAGGCGCTCAAAAAGCTGAATCCCGACCTCCCACCCGATGCAATCGACGACGCCTACCGCAAGCTGACGCGCGTCGACGCGCCGTCACTGATCGAGCGCAACCGCGCCCTTCACCGGATGCTGATCGACGGCGTCACCGTCGAGTACCGACGCGACGACGGGTCCATCGCGGGCGCGCAGGTCTGGGTCATCGACTTCGAAGTGCCCGACAACAACGACTGGCTCGCCGTCAACCAGTTCACCGTCGCGGAAGGGCAGCATACGCGCCGGCCCGACATCGTGGTGTTCGTGAACGGCTTGGCCCTGGCCGTGATCGAGCTCAAGAACCCTGCCGACGAGAATGCGACGGTGTGGTCGGCGTTCCAGCAACTGCAGACCTATCAGGCGCAGGTGCCGGCGTTGTTCGTCACCAACGCCGTGCTGCTGGCTTCGGACGGGATGCAGGCGCGAATCGGGACGCTGGGTGCGGGCAAGGAGTGGTTCAAGCCCTGGCGCACGATCACGGGGAAGA
>JAEUIB010000588.1 GCA_016795255.1 Planctomycetota bacterium | reverse complement strand
CAGCCGCTTCGTCGTCGACGGTGTGCCGTTCGCGATCGAGCATCCGGGTGCGCACAACGCCAGCAACGCGCTGGCGGCGATCGCGCTGGCGCGGGTGCAAGACGTGCCGCTCGACGTCTCGGCGCGCGCGCTCGCGCGATTCAAAGGTGTGTTCCGCCGGTTCCAGCGCGTCGGACTCGTCGGCGGCGTCGAGGTCGTCGACGACTTCGCGCACAACCCCGAGAAGGTCAAGGCCGTGCTGATGGCGGCGCAAGGGCGCGCGCGCCGCGTGATCGCGTGGTTCCAGCCGCACGGCTTCGCGCCGTTGCGCTTCTTCGGCGAGGATCTCGTCGAAACGCTGGCGGGGACGATGCGACCGCAGGATCGGTTCGACTTCGCGCCGGTGTACTTCGCCGGCGGCACGGTCACGCGCGACGTCGACAGCGACACGTACGTACACCGGCTGCGTTCGCGAGCATGCCGCTCGGAACTCGCACCGGATCGCGCGGCGTGGGCGACCGCGATCGCCGCGCAGGTCGAGCCCGGCGACGTCGTGCTGGTGCTCGGAGCGCGCGACCCGACGCTGCATGCGTTCGCCCAACAGGTGGTCGCCGCGCTGCACGCGCGCGTCAGGACTTGAACAAGCTCTCGCGCGCGCGATCGCAGATCGCGACGACCGCGGGGTTCTTCAGCCGCTTCTCCGGCGAGATCGCGAAGAACCGTTCGCGCGCTCCCGACAGGCGCCCGACGAGCTGCACTTCGAACATCGACTTGACGGTGTCCGCGATCGCGAGCGGTGCGGGGAACACGCCGTAGCCGTCCTGGCCGAGCACCTTCAGCAGAGCGCTGTCCTCGCACTCGGCGACGATGCGCGGTCGCAGCGCATGCGCGTCGAACCAGTGATCGAGCGTGCGCCGCAACTGTGTGTTGTCGGTCGGCAGCAGCATGGGTGCACCGTCGATCGACTGCGGGAACTTCGGGCGTAGCTTTCGCGCGAGCGACGCCGTGGCGAACAAGCCGACGTCGCATTCGCCGATCAGGTGGTTGAACGCGCGGACGGCCGAGCCGCTCGGCAGCGGCGCATCGGTCAGCACGACGTCGACCTCGAACGCGGCGAGCGCGGCGAACAGATCGTCGGCCTTGTCTTCGCGGCAGACGATGCGCACGCCGCTGTCGACGCGGAGCGCCGGTTCCAGCAGTCGCCGGACGACGAGCTTCGGCATGACGTCGGCGATGCCGACGACCAAGCGCAGCGGTTGTCCCGTCGGCCGTCCGCGCACCGTGTCGAGCAGTTCACGGCCGAGCGAGAAGATCTCGTCGGCGAAGCGATAGACGACGCGACCCATCTCGGTCAGCTCGAGTCCGCGGCCGCGTTTCTTGAACAGCTTCTCGCCGAGGGCGCGTTCGAGCATCCGGATCTGGCCGCTGATCGTCGGATGCGAGAGGTTCAGCGCGGCCGACGCGCGCGTGATGCCGCCCTCGCGCGCGGTGATCCAGAAGTAGTGCAGGTGGTGGTAGTTGAGCCATTCCATCGCCGTCGCTCCGGTCGCCGACCCGTCGGAAAAGACGACAGATATAGCCTCGACGTTCGAATTCTCGACGCCACGGTCCGGCCTATTCTTCGACCCGTCGATCGCGGCATCGGGCTGCGGTCGGTCTTCGAACCCCGCGGCACCGTCCGCACGACGACGAGGAGACCTCCGATGAACATCCGTGTTCGCGCTCGGGCCATGACCGTCTCCGAGGCCCTGCGCTTCCACGTCGAGCACCGCATCGCGTTCGCGCTCGGTCGTTTCGAGCGGTTCGTCGATCGCGTCGAAGTCCTGCTCCAGGACGTGAACGGACCGCGCGGCGGCGAGGACAAGGTCTGCCGCATCGAAGTCCGCAGCCCGCGCGGCGAGTTCGTCGCCGCGGAGGCCGTCGACTCCGATCCGAAGCGCGCGATCGACCACGCGTCGGCCCGCATCTCGCGCACCGTCGCGCGGCTCGCGGCGCGCTTCAAGCCGAAGCTCGGCCGGAGCTACTCGGGCGAGTGACGCCCGCACCCCGCATTCCAAAGGCTCTGTCGAAACGGAGTGTCCACCCATGTTGAACCAGGCCAAGACCGTTCTGTTGCTCGGCGTGCTGTCGGCGATCCTCGTCGGCATCGGCGGCGCGGTTGCCCCCGGCTCGCTGGGCGTGTTCATCGTGCTGGCCGTCGTGATGAACGTCGGCGCCTACTTCTTCAGCGATCGCATCGTGCTGCGGATGCACGGAGCGAAGGAAGTCGACGCGAACGAGGCTCCCGAGCTGCACCGCATGGTCGAGGAGCTCGCGCAGGCCGCGAACATCCCGAAGCCGCGCGTCGCGATCATCGAGGACCCGCAACCGAACGCGTTCGCGACCGGCCGCAATCCGAAGCACGGCGTCGTCGCCGTGACCACCGGCATCCTCGGCATCCTGTCGCGCCGTGAACTCCGCGGCGTACTCGCGCACGAGATCGCGCACATCCAGCACCGCGACATCCTCGTGTCGAGCATCGCGGCGGTCCTCGGCTCGGCGATCTCGGGCATCGCGCAGATGCTCCAGTTCGGCGCCCTGTTCGGCGGCAGCTCGCAGGACGGCGAAGAAGAGGGTGGCGGCGGCGGTGGCCTCGCGCTGGCGCTGATCGCTCCGATCGCCGCGATGCTGGTCCAGTTCGGCATCTCGCGGTCCCGCGAGTACCTCGCCGACGAAGGCGGCGCGAAGTTGTCCGGCGATCCGGAAGCCCTCGCCAACGCGCTGCTGAAGCTGCATCACGCCGCGACGGCGATCCCGACCGAACAGCCGGTTCCTGCGACCGCGAGCCTGTTCATCGTGAACCCGTTCGCCGGCGCTCTGCAGAGCCTCGGCCGGTGGTTCTCGACGCACCCGCCGGTCGAGGAGCGCGTGCGCCGACTGCTCGAACTCGCCGCGTGGAGCGGAACGCCGGTTCCGTCACGCGCCATCTGAACGAGACGCGCCAGGGTGGCGCGCCTTGGGTCCCGCGGCGCGGCCGAAACGCCGCGGGGCCCTTCCTTCCAACTCGCTCGATCACCAACCGTTGGACCCTGAACCCGGCCGGACTCGGCCATGGGAGCGCTCATGAACTGCCCTCGATGCTCGACGAAGACGCTGCTCGAGAAGGAACGCGACGGCGTGACGATCGATCAATGCCCCGATTGCCGCGGAGTGTGGCTCGACCGCGGCGAGCTCGAGCGGATCCTCGCTCGGGCGCAGGCCGAGTTCGACGAGCTCGACCGCGCGCGGTACGCGGCGCCGCCTCTGCCGCCGCGGCGTGACTACGAACCCGACGATCGCCGCCGCGAGAAGTCGCCGTACGACTCCGACGATCACTGGCAGCGCCCGCATCCGCACTCCGCGCCGTATCCGCCGAAGCGGCGCGGCTTCCTGCACACGCTCGGCGAACTCTTCGACTGACCGCGTCGCGCGCGCCGCGCCGCGCCCGCCCTCCCCTCAACGGAACGACGTCCCATGGAACTCGAATCGATCGGACACCCAGGCCTCTGGATCGGATTCCTCGCGTTCGTGCTCGCGATGCTCGCGCTCGACCTCGGGGTCTTCCACCGCAAGGCGCACGTGATCTCGCTGCGCGAAGCGGCGATCTGGAGCGCGGTGTGGGTCGGCCTCGCCGGTCTGTTCAACCTCTGGGTGTGGAGCGCGCACGGCAGCGTCAAGGGCATGGAGTTCCTGACCGGCTACGTGATCGAGAAGTCGTTGTCGGTCGACAACATCTTCGTGTTCGCGGTGATCTTCTCCGCGTTCGCGGTGCCGCAGGCGTACCAGCATCGCGTGTTGTTCTGGGGCATCCTCGGCGCGCTGGTCATGCGCGCGCTGTTCATCCTCGTCGGCGGCGCGATGCTCGAGCGCTTCCACTGGATGATCTGGGTGTTCGGCGCGTTCCTCGTGCTGACCGGCGTGAAGCTGATGCTGCGCGACGACTCGAAGGTCGACCCGTCGCAGAACCCGATCGTGCGGCTGGTCCGTCGCGTGGTGCCGATGACGGACGGGTACGTCGGCGACAAGTTCTTCGCGCGTCAGAACGGCGTCGTGCGCGCGACGCCGCTGTTCCTCGCGCTGATGGCGGTCGAAGCGACCGATCTGATCTTCGCGGTCGACTCGATCCCGGCGATCTTCGCGATCACGCGGGATCCGTTCATCGTGTTCACGTCGAACATCTTCGCGATCCTCGGACTGCGCTCGCTGTACTTCCTGCTCGCAGGAGTCCTCGACCGCTTCCACTACCTGAAGTTCGGGCTCGCGCTCGTGCTCGTGTTCGTCGGCGCGAAGATGGTGATGCTCGAGGTCTACAAGATCCCGGTCGGCATCTCGCTCGCGATCATCGTGACGATCCTCGCCGGGTCGATGGTGGCGTCGCTGATGCGTCGTCCGAGCGGAACGGCCACGACGCTGCCGGTGAACGAGAAGACCCGCCCGGGTCAGGCGTAACGGACGCGGCCGACTTCGATCGGAGCGATCGCGTAGTTGGATCCGACGACGACCGGGCGACCGGCGAGTCGGCGCAGCATCCCGAGCTGGCCGATGTGCGTGAGCACGTCGGCCAGCGGTCCTTGGAGCAACGGCGCCCAGGCGGCCAGGGACGCGGCGCGACCGTCGGCGACGGCTCGGTCCAAGCGGTCGAGCCACGTGAACGTGCGGTCGACCTCGGTCCGCCAATCGGCGTCCACGGTACGGACGAACTCGATGCCGACGAGGCGCGCGTGGGCGGAGCCGAGCACGTCGTTGACGTGCGCGAGGAGCTGCGCCGGAGGACGGATACCCGCTCCGGCTTCGAATGCGCCGAAGGCGTCGGGCGCGTCGAGCAGCACGCGCGACGCGCGGAAGCCGATCGTCGCGATCAAATGACGGATCTGCTGGCCGGAGTCCATGGCGCGGAGTCTCGCGGCGGAGGCGCCGCCGCGCCAGCCCGAAGGTCGCCGCGCTTCTCGTCGCACGCGGCGACGACCGGGACGGGGCTCGCTACACTCCGGCGCTTCGACCATGACGCTGACCGAAATCGTCGATCAATGGGCTCTGCGGTCGTCCGCGATCCGTAGCACCAAAGCCACTTGGCTGCGGATGCGGACCGACGGGCGCATCGACGCGTTGATCCGCGCGGCCGACCCGGTCGCGCAAGCGATCGGCCGGGCTCTGCGCCGAACGCGGGATCGCGACCTCGGCGACTCACGCCCTTGGGTCGAGCGGATCGAGGCGGAACGCGCGCGGCTCGCCGCCGACACGTCGTTGGTGAAGCCGCCGGGCTCGGCCGAGAGCGGGCCGTACGACGACGGCGTGACGATCCAGCAGGCGTGTGGCGTCAGCAAGACGAAGCGCGATGCGCTGGCACTGCATTTCCTCGTGCGCGAACTCGCGCCCAACCTCGGACTCGAGCTCGGCACGAACGTCGGCATCTCGTCGTCGTACATCGCGTCGGCGATGCGCCTGAACGGTCGCGGCCGACTGGTGACGATGGAGGGGTCGCCGCTGCGCGCTCGCATCGCGGACGGCGTGCATCAGAACCTCGATCTGCGCGTCGAGAAAGTCCTCGGCCTGTTCACGCAGACGCTGGCGCCGTACGTCGAACGCTGCGAGCCGCTCGACTTCGTGTTCATCGACGGGCACCACCAGTACCAACCGACCCTCGACTACTTCGCCGCGGTCGAGCGCAAGCTCGTCGACGGGGCGCTGGTGTTGTTCGACGACATTCGCTGGTCGGAGGGGATGCTGCGCGCGTGGACCGAGCTCGCGCGGGATCCGCGCTTCCGGGTCGTCGTCGATCTCGATCGCTACGGCGTCTGCGTGTTCACGCGTGCGCCGAGTCGCGATCGCGTGCACGTTCGCCTGAAGATCTGACCTTTCCGCTCGACGTCGGCGGGACGTCGCGAGCGGCGCTGCGTCACTTGCGCGCGACGGCCAGTTCGGGGAACTCGCGGTCGAAGCCCGCGGCGCGCAGGTGCTTCAAGCCTTCCGCGTAGTGGGGATGCGCGACGTTCGCGAGCAGGTACGCCTTGCCGCCTTCGAGCCCGAGCAGCACGCGCAGGTAGTGGCGCGCGCGGTCGAGTCCGTAGCTCGTGCGATGCTCGAGCCAGAAGAAGATCAGGTTGAGGTAGTTCGTCCGCGCGTCCAGGCCGAGTCGTTCCTTCAGCATCAGCGACCGCTCGCACCACAGGATCGCGAGGCGGAGGTTGCCGCGGCCGACGTGGACCGTCGTCAGGTTGTTCATCGCGTGGGCCTGCGTCTCGCTCTCGTACGAGTCGCGTGCGGTCCGCTCGATGACCGCTCGGAACAGCAGCTCCGCGCCGTCCAGATCCCCGGCGCGAGCTCGCAGGAACCCGAGCAGGTTCGCCGCGTCGAGGCCGAATCGACCGCCGAGCGACACCGAGCGTCGCAACAACTGTTCGGCCACGAGCGGGTCGGGGTTGCCGCCGCGCGCCGCGTCCTCGACGAGCATCTTCACGGTCAGCGCCGCTTGCGATCGCGTGGTCGAGCCTTCCGAGTACTCGGCGAGCACGCTGAGCCGCTCTTCGGCTTCGTGGACCACCGACTGGA
>JAEUIB010000575.1 GCA_016795255.1 Planctomycetota bacterium | reverse complement strand
TCTTCCGCGCCGGCTGGAAGGAACCGCGCAAGTTCAAGATCCAGCGCCAGGTGATCCAGATCGACTCGGTGTTCTGGGAGTTGTTCCCGGGCGGCATCGGCTACGTCGAAGTGCTGACGTTCGGCGAGAACACCGCGGAAGAAGTCCACAAGGCGTGCGAAGCCCTGGTCGCACGCGGCGCGAAGGCGTTCGTGCTCGACCTGCGCTACAACCCCGGCGGCTACATGCGCGCGGCGATCGAGATCGTCGGCGAGTTCGTCGGACCGAACAAGCTCGCGGTCTACACCGAAGGTCGCCACGCGCAGACCGATCGGCGCGACTACATGACGCCGCGCAACGCGGTCGGCCGCACGGAGCCGATGGTCGTGCTGATCAACGACCGCTCGGCGTCGGCATCGGAGATCGTGTCCGGGGCGCTGAAGTTCTACGAGCGCGCGACGCTGGTCGGCGAACGCACGTTCGGCAAGGGCTCGGTGCAGAACCCCTACTCGCTGGTCACGCAGCCCGCGGAACCGGTCGAGTTCGACGCCAACCGCAATCAGAGCTGGGATCCCGGCGAGTCGTTCAAGGACCTGAACGGCAACGGCAAGTACGACTTCGGCGGCATCGTCAAGCTGACGACGCAGCGCTACTTCCTGCCGAGCGGTCGCTCGATCCACACCGAGATCGACCTCGACGGTCGCGTCGTCATGCAGGGCGGCATCGAGCCCGACGACAAGGTGAAGTTCGTCGGCACGGCGCCGTGGAAGGAAGAGGAACTCGCGGACCTGATCCAGAAGGAGACGTTCAAGAAGTACGTCGACGAGCACTTCCCCGGCCACGAGAAGCTGTTCGTCGAACTCGCGGAAGGCGACGCCGGCGACAGCGCGAAGTACCCCGAGTTCGACAAGTTCTTCGATTCGCTGGGCACGCACCTCGACAAGAACGAGGTCCGCAAGTGGCTGCGGCGCCAGATCCGCGACAAGGTCGCCGATCAGCGCGCGAAGCCGTTCCCCGGCAACGGCTTCCTCGGCGACTACCAGGAAGACAACCAGCTCCAGCTCGGGCTGGTGACGCTGCTGAGGAAGCTCGGCGTGGATCCGGCGTCGATCCCCGAGTACGCGAAGTTCGCGTCGATCCAACCGGATCCGGCCGATCAGCCGAAGCCCGGCGAATCGGCGAAGAAGGACGGTTGAGAGAACGTGAATCAATCCGATTGATTCACGTTCTCGGCCTCACCAGGTGTTGCTCGGCGACGGCAGTCGCCGAATTCGAAGATGATTCGCGTTGGAGTGACGCGGTTCATCTGTCTGCACGGCGGCTGTGAAATCGGTCGCTTTGCGACCGGGGCGCCGACTCGGACACCTCGTGGGTTCGGCCGCCAAACGATCGGCTGGACGTCGTCTCGCGCGGGATCAACTCCACGCGCCGGTGATCACTCCGCTCATGCGGCCGGCGCGCCCCTGCGCGCGGCGGTGCGAATGGAAGCGCTCGCCGCCGCAGATCGTGCACTGCCCGGCGACCTCGACGCGATCGCGACCGATGCCTTCGCGCTCGAGCAACCGCACGAGCACGTGTTCGAGATCCAGCAGCGCGTGGTCCGCGCGCGCGCTCGGCCGCAGCGCGGCGGTCGCGTCGATCGGCAGCGCGCGGAACCGCGCGACGACCTCCGGCCCGATCTCGTAGCAGCAGCCGCCCGCGGCCGGTGCGATGCCCGCGACCAAGCGCTCGCGCCGCGCACCGAGCTCGTCGACGAGCCGCGCGATCGTCGCCCCGACGACGTCCCCCACCGTGCCGCGCCAACCGCTGTGCGCGAGCGCGACCGCGTTCGCGTCCCGATCGGCGAAGAACACCAGCGGGCAGTCGGCCGCGATCGCATGCAGCAACACGCCGGGCGTCGCGGTGACCAGCGCGTCGATGCCTCCGTGTCGCTCGTCCGCGAGCGACGCCGACGTCGTGTCCGCGGTGACGAGCGCGACGTGAGCCGAGTGCGTCTGGTGCGTCTCGACCAGCCTCGCCGTCGGCGCGATCCCGTCGCGCAGCCGCGCTCGATCCTCGCGACGCCGCGCGTCGAAGCCGCCCCACGCGTCCGCCGGCGCGAACGCGTGCGCGACGCCGCGCAGATCGCGAGGCGACTCGAACGTCCACAAGCCGACGTCGTTGCGGTGCACGTACCGAAGCTCCACACGGATGCGATCCGTGCGGCGATCCTGCCATCGATCGGGAGGCCTGGAAAGGCTCGCTATTCCAGCGCGACGAGCGCGTCGACGTCGAACGCTTGGTGGAACGAGAAGCCGCGCGCGAACGCTTCTTTGCTGTCGGTGTCCTGCTTGTTCAGCAGACCGGCGTCGACGAGGTTGAAGACGATCTCGCCGAGATCGGCCGTCGAGAAGATCCCCATCGACTCGAGGACCAGACGGCCGAGCGGGCCGAACTGCGTCACGGCGAAGCAGCGGATGCCGTCGAGCAATTCGCCGACCGTCAGATGGCGATCGGCGCCGCGGCGGCGGTGCTTGCCGTAGTGCAGCATCGCGAAGTCGAGAGCTTCCAGCACGAACTCGTAGGCGCCCGCGCGGTAGCGCGCGTCACGGCGCGTCAGGACCCGGATCATCTCGGTCATCGTCGGCGATGAACTCATGCTGGTCCCCGCCCACGGCGGGCTCCACGACGCATCGGACGCGGAGCGCGGCACGCTCCGCACCGTGTCTATCGTCGAGCGGGGTCCGGCACTTGAGCCGGCGGCGATCGCTTCGGTCGGCGACCGAGGGCCAGGTTTCAAGGCGGCGAACTCGAGTCCATCCAATGGACTACGGTTCTCGCTCAGCT
>JAEUIB010000551.1 GCA_016795255.1 Planctomycetota bacterium | reverse complement strand
GAGCCGGAACGTCTTGCCGCGCGACCACGACATCAGCGCGTCGAAGCCGTAGAGGTACAGCACCTGCGCGACGATCAACGGCGCTTCGGTGATGACGCCCGGCGACGAGCGCGACCAGTACGCGTAGATCGTGAATTGGACCAGCGCCTGCACGTAGTGCGCGCGGACGACGTTCGGCGTGATCGCGAACGTGCGACCGCTGGACCGGCCTCGCAGCCACAGCACCGTGCCCCAGACGCCGATCAGCGTCGCGACGCCGACGAACGTCCACTGCGTCGTGGTGTTGGCCGCGACCGGCTTGCACGCGAGGAACGCGAACAGCACCGCGCTGACGATCCACGGCACGATCGGCACGCGCGGCGCCCAGCGAGGAAGGTCGACGGGATCGGCACTGCCGGACGACGACGCGGGAACGCGCGGCGCCGCGGAACGAGTCGCTGAGGTCACGGGAGAGAGTCCTCGGGTCGATCGACGGTTACGGCGTCCGAGCATAGTCGGGCCGCCGCCGGGCTCGCTCCGACGCATTGCTCACGGTCGCGAATTCGCTCGACGGTCTGGATCGGAGTCGGCGCGCTCGCACGCCGACCGAACGACGTGCGCGACGTGGTCAATACGCCCGCGCGTACAGCACCGAGTGCTTACCAGGCGCGCCGCTCAGTACGTCGTTGCCGGTCGGCGCGTGGTCGTCGTCGGGAATGCAGCGGATCGTCGCCTTCGTCTCTTCCTTGATCCGGGCCTCGGTTTCCTTGGTGCCGTCCCAATTCGCGCGGACGAAGCCACCCTTGCCGTCGAGGACCTGCTTGAACTGGTCGTACGTCGAGACCGACGTCGTGTGCTCCTTGCGGTACGCGAGCGCGCGCTCGAACAAGAACGCCTGGATCTCTTTCAGGACTTCACCGATGCGTGTCGCGGCCTGCGCGAGCGGCACCGTCTCCTTGCCCGTTCCGCTGACGCGGCGCGCCAGCACGCATTGGCTGGACGCGACGTCGCGCGGGCCGAGCTCGACGCGGACCGGCACGCCGCGGAGTTCCCACTCGTTGTATTTGAAGCCGGGCTTCAGGTTCTCGCGGTCGTCGACGTGCGGCTTGATGCCGCAAGCCTTCAGCGCCTGCGCGAGTTCGTGCGCCTTGCCGAGCACGAGAGCCTTCTCGTCGTCGTTCTTCCAGATCGGCACGATGACGACCGGTTCGGGCGCGACGTTCGGCGGCATCACGAGCCCCTGATCGTCGGAGTGCGCCATGATCAACGCGCCGATCAAGCGCGTCGACACGCCCCACGACGTCGACCACGCGAACGCCTGCTTGCCGTCGCGGCCGAGGTACTTGATGTCGAACGCCTTCGTGAAGTTCTGCCCGAGGTCGTGCGACGTGCCGCATTGCAGCGCCTTGCCGTCTTGCATCAGTCCTTCGATGCAGAGGGTCGTCAGCGCGCCGGCGAAGCGCTCGCTGTCGCTCTTCCTGCCGGCGATCACCGGCACGGCGAGCATCTCTTCCGCGAACGAGCGATACACGCCGAGCATGCGGACGACTTCTTCCCACGCCTCGTCGTGCGTCTCGTGCACGGTGTGGCCTTCCTGCCACAGGAACTCGGTCGTGCGCAGGAACAGCCGCGTGCGCATTTCCCAACGCACGACGTTCGCCCATTGGTTGATCAGGATCGGCAGGTCGCGATAGCTCTGGACCCACTTCGCGTACATCGAGCCGATGATCGTCTCCGACGTCGGGCGGATGACGAGCGGCTCCTCGAGCTTCTCACCGCCGCCGTGCGTGACGACGGCGCACTCGGGCGCGAAGCCCTCGACGTGCTGCGCCTCTTTCTTCATGAACGACTCGGGGATCATCAACGGGAAGTACGCGTTGACGTGCCCGGTCTCCTTGAAGCGGCGATCCATGTCGCGCTGGATGTTCTCCCAGATCGCGTACCCGCGCGGCCGGAACACCATGCATCCGCGCACCGGCGAGTAGTCGGCGAGCTCGGCGCGCAGGACGATGTCCTGGTACCAGGCGGAGTAGTCGTCGGCACGCTTCGTGATCTTCTTGTCGTCGGCCATGGCGGTGTTGCTTCGCGAGAGGAGCGGAAGCCGGAGGTTGTACCGCGCCGACCGCCTCGCCGCATCGGCCGGAACCTCTCGCCGGCGAACGAAGGCCTACCGCCGCGTGCCCTGCGCGCAGCCCAGCGAGGTCCGTCCCGACTCCCGCCCTCAGCCTTCGCGCCGAGCTCCGGACCCCGCGAGCACGATCTTCACGCCCGGATGGTCCTTCGCGATCCGCGTGGCGCGGAACAGCGCGAACGGCTCCACCATCCCGGTCGGGCCGGGCTCCTTCGGCGAATCACCGCCGTGCTCGTTCCAGTAGTCCCAGACGATCTCGCCGTCGGCCGTGACCTCGAAGATGCGGCCGTTCTCTCCCGAGCAGATCAGCGTGTTGCCGTTCGTCAGGCGCTGCGCGCCGGAGATGAAGCTCGAAAAGAACCGCTCGGAC
>JAEUIB010000535.1 GCA_016795255.1 Planctomycetota bacterium | reverse complement strand
GGACCTCGCGCGTCTCGATCGCGTGCTGGCGAAGCGCCGCGCGAAGGACGGCGACTTCTTCGATCGCGTCGCGACCGAATGGGACAAGATCGCCGGCGACTTCGCGACGGGCGAAGCGCGCCAGCGCCTGCTCTCGCATCTGCTGCCGCGCGAGTTCGTCGTCGCCGACCTGGGTTGCGGGACGGGCTACATCGCCGACGCGCTGCTCGGTCAGTGTTCGAAGCTGATCTGCGTCGACCGTTCGGAAGCGATGCTCGAACAAGCCTCGAAGCGCCTCGCGCGCGCGGGCCGTACGGCGCTCGAGATGCGTCGCGGCGAACTCGACGCGCTGCCGCTCGCCGACGGCGAAGTCGACGGCGTGCTGTGCGGCATGGTGCTCCACCACCTGGCGAATCCGGACGCCGCGGTGCGCGAGATGCATCGCGTGCTGAAGCCGGGCGGCACCGCGGCCGTGCTCGAGCTCGCACCGCACAAGGAAGCGTGGATGCGCGACGCGCTCGGCGATCGCCACCTCGGACTCGAAGCGAAGGACGTCCTCGCCGCGTTCAACCGCGCAGGATTCGTCGACGTCGCGCTCGACCCTCTCATCGATCGGTATTGCCCGCGGACGCAGGACGGCGACGAGTGTTCCCTCGCGCTGTACATCGTGCGCGGGCGCAGGAAGTCCATTTAGTTCGTTCCAGTTCCAGTTCCGTTCCAACCAACGAAAGATCCGTGGAGTTTCCGATGGCAACCGTGACGAAGGGCAACAAGCCCGCGAAGGCCGCGCTCGATTTCAAGGTGAAGGATCTCTCCCTCGCCGCTTGGGGCCGCAAGGAGATGGACCTCGCCGAAGTCGAGATGCCGGGTCTGATGGCGACGCGCGACGAGTTCTCGAAGCAGAAGCCGCTGAAGGGCGCGCGCATCCTCGGCTCGCTGCACATGACGATCCAGACCGCGGTGCTGATCGAGACGCTCGTCGAGCTCGGCGCCGAAGTGCGCTGGGTCTCCTGCAACATCTTCTCGACGCAGGACCACGCGGCCGCGGCCGTCGTCGTCGGCAAGAAGGGCACGCCGGAGAATCCGAAGGGCGTCTCCGTCTACGCGTGGAAGGGCGAGACACTCGAGGAGTACTGGTGGTGCACCGAGATGGCGTTCGACTTCCCGGGCGGCAAGGGTCCGAACATGATCCTCGACGACGGTGGTGACGCGACGCTCGCGGTCCACCTCGGCATGCAGTGCGAGAAGACGGGCAAGGTCCCGGCCACGCCGGCCGACGCCAGCGAGGACTACGCCGAGCTGCTGAAGCTGCTGAAGAAGACGCTCGCGAAGGACAAGACCAAGTGGACGCGCATCGCCGCGGACATCAAGGGCGTCACCGAAGAGACGACGACGGGCGTCCACCGCCTGTATCAGATGCAAGAGCGCGGCGAGCTGCTGTTCCCCGCGATCAACGTCAACGACTCGGTCACGAAGAGCAAGTTCGACAACCTCTACGGCTGCCGCCACTCGCTCGTCGACGGCATCATGCGCGCCACGGACGTCATGCTGTCCGGCAAGGTCGCGGTGGTCTGCGGCTACGGCGACGTCGGCAAGGGTTGCGCGCAGGCGCTGCGCGGCCAGGGCGCGCGCGTCGTCGTCACCGAGATCGACCCGATCTGCGCGCTGCAGGCCCTCATGGAGGGTTACCGCGTCACGACGCTCGAGGACGTGCTCGGTGAAGCCGACATCGTCATCACGACGACCGGCAACAAGAACATCGTCACGGCCGAGCACATGAGCAAGCTCAAGCACAACGCGATCGTCGGCAACATCGGCCACTTCGACAACGAGATCGACATGGCCGGTCTGCGCAAGGTGCGCGGCATCAAGCGCAACCAGGTCAAGCCGCAGGTCGACGTGTGGACGTTCCCCGACGGCCACTCGGTGATCATCCTCGCCGAAGGCCGCCTGCTGAACCTCGGCTGCGCGACCGGTCACCCGAGCTTCGTGATGTCGAACAGCTTCACGAACCAGACCATGGCGCAGATCGAGCTGTTC
Organism: Planctomycetota bacterium; assembly: GCA_016795255.1. Taxonomy (GTDB): domain Bacteria; phylum Planctomycetota; class B15-G4; order B15-G4; family JADJEK01; genus JADJEK01. The sequence continues at coordinate 309 of JAEUIB010000535.1, read as the reverse complement.
AACAACACGGCGAACTACGAGAAGGCCGTCTACACGCTGCCGAAGCACCTCGACGAGAAGGTCGCGCGCCTGCACCTCGCGAAGCTCGGCGCGAAGCTGACCGTCCTGTCGAAGGATCAGGCGGAGTACATCGGCGTGCCGGTCAACGGCCCGTACAAGCCGAACCACTACCGCTATTGACGGATCGCGGATGAGCGTGGGGACGGACAGCATCCGGCCTCGGTCCATCCGAGTTCGAATCGCATGAGAACGACGAACGGCGCGGCGGAGGCATCTCCGCCGCGCCGTTCGTCGTTCGCGGAATCACGC
>JAEUIB010000532.1 GCA_016795255.1 Planctomycetota bacterium | reverse complement strand
CGCGGGACTGACGGCGCACTTCGACGCGCTCGACGTGTTGCTGCGCGGCGTCGCGATGCTGCGTGAGTTGTCGCCGCGGTCGCTCGACGCGATCGCCGGCACCGGCGAGCTGCTGTCGACGCGCGTGTTCGCCGCGCTGCTCCGCGCACGCGGCATCGACTCGACGTGGTTCGACGCGCGCGACGCGCTGCTCACCGATCGGCGCTTCGGCCAAGCGCGGCCCAACGTCGCGCAGTTCAAGGAACGCGTGCATTCGCATCTGGCGCCGCTCGTGCGGCCCGGCCGCGCGGTCGTCACGCAGGGCTACATCGGCGCGACCGAGGACGGCTTGACGACGACGCTCGGGCGCGGCGGCTCGGACTACTCCGCGGCGCTGTTCGGCGCGGCGCTGGGGGTCGACGAGGTCCAGATCTGGACCGACGTCGAAGGCGTGATGACGTGCGATCCGCGGCAGGTCCCGGCAGCGCGTCCGATCGCGCGTCTCGGGTTCGCCGAGGCCGCCGAGCTCGCGGCGTTCGGTGCGAAGGTCTTGCATCCGGCGACGATCCAGCCCGCCGTCGAAGCGGCGATCCCGGTCACGGTGCGTCACACGTTCCGCCCCGACGGACGCTTCACGACGATCACCGCCGACGGTTCGTCGGGTCGCATCGTCACGGCGCTCGCCGCGCGCGGACCGATCACGGTGCTGACCGTCACCAGTTCGCGGATGCTCGAGCAGAGCGGTTACCTCGCGCGCTTGTTCGAGATCTTCGGCCGGCTCGGCGTCAGCGTCGACCTGGTGACGACGGCGGAGGTCAGCGTCTCGCTGTCGGTCGACGCCGATGCGCCGCTCGATCGCCTGCTCGCCGAACTCGCGCCGATCGCCACGGTCGAAGTCGCGCGCGATCGCGCGATCGTGTCGGTGATCGGCGAACGCCTGAAAGCGCAGCCCGGCCTGCCGGCGCGCGTGTTCACGACGCTCGGCGACGTCGAGGTCGAGATGATCTCGCTCGGCGCGAACGAGATCAATCTGAGCGTCGTCGTCCGCAAGGACGCCGTCACCGAAGCGCTCACGCGCCTGCATCGCGGGTTGATCGAAACGGGAGGTGACGCGTGAAGCTCGGAGTGTTCGGCCGCGGGCGTCTCGGGCGCGCGTTGCGCGACGTTGCCGGCGACGCGATCGCGTGGCAAGTCGGCCGCGACGCGTCGCAGCGCGCGGATCTCGCGCCCGTCGACGTGCTGGTCGACGTGTCGATCGGCGCCGCGCTCGACGAGCACCTCGAGTTCGCGCTCGCGCGCGAGACGCCGCTCGTGATCGGCACGACCGGCTGGTCGATGCCGGATCTCGATCGTCGCGTCGGATCGCGCATCGGCGTGCTGGTCGCGCCGAACTTCTCGCTGACGATCGCGTTCCTGACGCGCCTGGTGCGCTTGATGGGGCGGTTCGCGATGCAAGACGAGTCCGCCGACGTGTTCATCGCCGAGCATCACCACGCTCGCAAGAAGGACGCGCCGTCGGGCACGGCGAAGGTGTTCGCGCAGGCGCTGCTCGAGAGTTGTCCGAAGAAGACGCGCTGGACGATGGCGCCGGCCGAGCGCGCGCTGGCGCAGGACGAGCTGTGCGTGTCCGTGCTGCGCGGCGGGCACACGGCGTCGAGTCACGACATCACGGTCGACACGCCGGGCGAAGCGATCACGCTGACGCACGCGGCGCGCGATCTGTCGCCGTACGCGCGCGGAGCGCTGGACGCGGCGCACTGGATTCGAGGGCGGTCGGGAGTGTTCACGATGGCGGACGTCGCCGCGGAACGCCTCGACCCGTTGTTCGCGGCAGGCAAGTAGGAGGGAAGGATCATGGCAAGCGCAAAGACGATCGACTGGAGCGGACTCTTCGTGGCGCTCGCGACTCCGTTCGACGCGACCGGGAAGGTCGACCTGCCGGCGTATCGCAAACTCGTGCGGCACGTCGCGACCGGCGCCGACGTACTGATCCCGCTGGGATCGACCGGCGAGGCGGCGACGATCGAGGACGCGGAGCGCGACGCGATCATCAAGGCCTGCATCGAGGAATCGAACGGCAAGACCGTCTGCGTCGGCACCGGTCACAACGCGACGGCGAAGACCGCGGCGCTGACGCGTCGCGCGCAGGAGCTCGGCGCGCACGGCGCGCTGGTCGTCACGCCGTACTACAACAAGCCGATGCCGCGCGGCCTCGTCGCGCACTTCGCAGCCGTGTCGGCCGCTGCGCCCGGACTGCCGCTGATCGCCTACAACGTGCCGGGGCGCACCGGCTCGAACCTGACGCCGAAGACGCTGCTGCAGTTGTTCGAGCAGCGCGAGGTCGTCGCGGTGAAGGAATCGTCGGGCAACCTGGTGCAGATCGGGGAGATCGGCCGAACGCTGCCCGCGGGCAAGAGCTTGCTGGCCGGCGACGACCACCTCGCGCTGGCGTCGATCGCGGTCGGCGCGTGCGGGCTCGTGTCGGTGCTCGGCAACCTGCTGCCGCTGCAAACGAAGGCGCTCGTCGACGCCGCGCGCGCCGGCGATCTGGCGCGCGCGCAGCGGTTGCATCGCGGTCTGCTGCCGCTGATGGACGCGCTGTTCGTCGAGAGCAATCCGATCCCGCTGAAGGCCGGCCTGAAGCTCGTCGGGCTCGCCGACGACCACGTCCGTTTGCCGCTGACGACCGCCGAGGCCGACACGGCGAAGACGATGAAGGCCGCGCTGGAGCACGCGCGGACCGCGCTGGCCGGAGACTTCTGATGGCGGTGGCCGAACTGTCCGCGTTCTTCGAGCGTCCGCTGGACGCGATCGTCGCCGATCCCGCGTTCGCGGCCGCGCACGCGGAGTTGCTCGATGCGCTCGAGCGCGGGACGATCCGCGCGGCCGAGCTGTCGGGCGACGTCGTGCGCGTCCACGCGTGGGTGAAGACCGGCATCCTCGCCGGCTTCCGCGCGTCGAGCGTCGTCGCGATGCAGTTCGGCACGGGGTTCGTCGACAAGAGCGCGTACCCGCCGCGCACGTTCACGCCCGACGACGGACTGCGGATCGTCCCGGGCGGCACGTCGGTGCGGCGCGGCGCGTACCTCGCGCGCGGCGTCATCGTGATGCCGCCGGCGTACGTCAACGTCGGCGCGTACGTCGACGAAGGCACGCTCGTCGACAGTCACGCGTTGGTCGGCTCGTGCGCGCAGGTCGGCAAGCGCGTCCACCTGTCGGCCGGCGCGCAGATCGGCGGCGTGCTCGAACCGGCAGGCGCGCGGCCGGTCGTCGTCGAGGACGACGCGTTCGTCGGCGGCCTCGTCGGCGTGTTCGAAGGCGTGCACGTGAAGGCGCGCGCGGTGCTCGCGTCGGGCGTCGTGCTGACCGCGTCGACGCCGATCCACGATCTCGTCCACGAGCGCGTGTGGAAGGGCGAAGTGCCCGCCGGCGCCGTCGTCGTGCCCGGAGTCCGCGCCGCGCCCGGTCGCTACGCGCACGATCGCGGGCTCGGTCTGTCCGCTCCGTTGATCGTCAAGTACCGCGACGCGAAGACCGCCGCCGCCGTCGCGCTGGAGGAAGCTCTGCGATGAAGCCCGCTGCCACCGTCGCCACGCTGCAACCGTCCGCGATCCGTCGCGTCTCCGACGGCGCACCGCCCGATGCGATGCCGCTCGGTCTCGGCGAGCCGACGTGGGACCTGCCCGAGCCCGCGCGCCGCGCGCTGGCGGAGACGCGCGGCGTCTGCGGTTACGGCTTGAACGTCGGTCTGCCCGAGCTCCGCGTGTCGATCGGCGCATTTACCGGCGTCACCCCCGACGAGGTGCTGGTGACGAACGGCTCGCAAGAAGCGCTGTTCGTGATGATGCAGGCCTGGCTCGATCCGGGCGATCAGGTGCTGCTGCCGGATCCCGGGTTCATCGCGTACTCGGGCATCGCGCAATTGGTCGGGGCGGAGGTCGTCCGCTACGAACTCGCGGAAGCCGATCGGTTCCGGCTCGACGCCGCGGCGTTCGAGCGCGCGCTGGCCGCCGCGCCGCGCGCGAAGTTGGCGCTGTTGAACGTTCCGTCGAACCCGACCGGCGCCGCTGGCAGCATCGACGCGTTGCGGCGGATCGCCGATGCGTGCCGCGCACGCGGCGTGGTCGTCGTCTCCGACGAGGTCTATCGCGACCTCTATCTCGAGCGGCGCTGCGCGTCGATCCGCGACGTCGCGAAGGACGCGGTCGTCGTCGCGTCGATCAGCAAGGGATTCGCCGCGCCGGGGCTGCGCGTCGGTTGGGCCGTC
>JAEUIB010000528.1 GCA_016795255.1 Planctomycetota bacterium | reverse complement strand
CGCCCAGCGCTCGACCGGGCTGCAGGACGCTTGCCACAGCCAACGCAGGTGCGACCACCAGAACCCGCCGATGCGCGGGCTCGAGATGTCGCGCACGGTGTCGGCGTTCGCGTGGTGGTTGCGGTGGTTCGCCGACCACGTCGCCGGCGTGCCCGAGCCGTTGAAGATCGCGAACGCGACCAGCAGGCACTCGACCGCCGGATGGAGGCGCAGCGCCTTGTGCGCCAGCGCGCGGTGGTACGCGACCGTGGTGCCGAGCCCGCCGAGGAAGTACAGCGCGTACGCGAGCAGGGCCAAGGTCAGGCCCGGCGACGGGTACAGGATCAGGCCGACGACCGACGTCACGTGGATCAGCACGATCCACGCGAGGGTCAATCCCTCGCCGGGGAGCCAGGTGAACCAGCTCCAGGTCCAAGGACGATCGGGATCACGAGACACGGACGCGGGCGGAGTCGGTGCGGAGTTCAGGCGTGACCTCTCTTGCGGTGGGCATTGCGGTCGCGCGCGGGTGAGAACCCGCGGGACCCAGGCGAAGAGGACGGTTTGCGCGGGCCGTTCCGCGGACCGCCGTGGTGCGGTCGCGATTCGGATCCCGAATCAGGGTGCCGTGGCGCGGCGTGCCCGGAATGCGGATGCGACGCATCGCCTCGCGGCGGGCGCGGCGCGAAGTCGCCGCGCGGCTTGCGCGGCGCCCACTTGCTGCGCGACGGGCGTGCGTCGAACTCGCGTGCCGGACGCGGTGCGTGTGGTCGTTGATCCGAGCGCTCGGAGTGACCGCCGCCCTCGCCGCGCGGAGTCGGCTCCGCGCGATACGGCCGACGTGATCCGCTGGACGGGGAGTGAGGCGTCGAGCGCGGGGCGACGTCGTCGCGATGCGTGTCCCGCGCTTCACCGGCGTGGAACCGACCGCGGTGTTCGCCGCGATGTTCGCCACGCGGCTCGCCGCGGTGCTCGCCACGATCGCCACGCGGTGCGAAGCCGCCGCCGTGGCCGCGACCGCCGAAGCGATCGGGACCGCGACCCTTGCCGTGTCCGCCGCGCGATCCGCCGCCGTGGGCGCGGGTCGACGGCCGCGAACTCGCGTTCGTCCGAGCTGCGACGAGCGTCCGCTCGATCTCGGCGCGCCAATGCGCCAGGTCGGCCGGAAGCTCGCAACGCGGCAGTTGCGTGCGCGTGAAGCGTTCGATGTCCCGCAGCAGCTTGCCTTCCGGCGGCGACGCGAGCGTCGACGCGTGGCCCGACGCCTCGGCGCGCGCGGTGCGGCCGACGCGGTGGACATGGTCCTCGGGCGAGTGCGACAGGTCGAAGTTGACGACGTGTCCGATGCCGACGACGTCGATGCCGCGCGCGGCGATGTCGGTCGCGACCAGCACGCGGTACGCGCCGGCGCGGAAGCCCTCGAGCGCGTGCTTGCGCTGCGATTGCGATCGGCCGCCGTGGATGCGCGCGACGTTGACGCCGGCGCGAGCGAGCGTCTTCGCCAGCTTGTCCGCGCGGTGCTGCGTGCGCGTGAACACGAGCGTCGAGTCCTGGTCCTTCGCGAGCAACGACAGCAGCAGAGCCGGCTTGTCGGCCTCGTGGACGTGGTAGACGGCCTGCGTCGCCTTGCGCGCCATCGTGCCGCTCTTCGCGACCTCGACGCGGACCGGGTCCTTCAGGTGGCGCTTCGCGAAGCCGCCGACCTCGCCGCCGATCGTCGCCGAGAACAGCAGGGTCTGACGGTTGCGCGGGACGCGGCTCAGGATCGCGTCGAGCTGCGCGCGGAAGCCCATGTCGAGCATCCGGTCGGCTTCGTCGAGCACCAGCACTTCGATCTGGTCGAGGCGCACCGTGCCGCGATTCAAGTGGTCGCAGAGGCGTCCCGGCGTCGCGACGATGATCTCGGACTGTTCCTTCAGCGCGCGGACCTGCGGGCCCATGGCTTCACCGCCGATGATGCACGCACCGCGGAAGTGGCGCTGGCCGCCGAGCGCCTTGACCTGCTCGAGGATCTGCATGACGAGTTCGCGCGTCGGCGCGAGCACGAGGGCGCGCGTTCCGCGCTTGCCCGCGAGGCGGTCGATCAACGGCAGCAGGAAGGCGGCGGTCTTGCCGGTGCCGGTCGCGGCACCGCCGATCACGTCGTGGCCGGCGAGCGCCGGCGGGATCGCTTGAGCTTGGATGGGAGTCGGCGATTCGAAGCCGAGTCGCGCGAGGGCCTCGAGCGCGGGGGGCGAGAGTCCGAGCGAGGCGAACGCGGACGGGGGGGAAGGAAGGCTCAGGACTTGCTCCGACTCGGATGGAAAACGAGCAAGCTATCCGGGATGGCGGAAGTCGCTCCCGACCTATTCGAGATTAGTTCCGAACTACGGACGGGATGGGTGCGTCGGCGCGACGCAGGCCACCGGGTGTACGCGACGCAAGACCCACCCGGACGACGTGCGGCGAAGCGTCACGGTGCTCGCGGTTCGACCCCGAGCAGGTGCCGCACCAGGAAGTCCGCGCGCCGGCGCGAACCGTAGGGCGACTCGGCGGCGCCGTGCCCGACTCCCGGCATCACCAGCAGGTCGAAGTCGCGGTCGGCGGCGATCAGCGCGTCGACGACCTGCATCGTCGACGCCGGATCGACGTTGCGGTCGAGCTCGCCGACGATCAGCAGCAGCTTGCCGGTCAGCTTCGCCGCGTGCGTGACGTTCGACTGGTCGGCGTACCACGGCCCGATCGGGAACCCCATCCACGCTTCGTTCCACCAGACCTTGTCCATCCGGTTGTCGTGGCAGCCGCAGTCGGCGACGCCGACCTTGTAGAAGTCGCCGTGATGCAGCAGCGCGGACAGCGCGTTCTGGCCGCCGGCGGATCCGCCGTAGATGCCGACCCGGTCGAGGTCGAGCTCGGGACGCGTGGCCGCCGCCGCGCGTAGCCACGCGATGCGGTCGGGCAGACCGGCGTCGCTGAGGTTGCGCCAGCAGACGTCGTGGAACGCCTTGCTGCGCCAATTCGTGCCCATGCCGTCGATCCGCACGACGACGAACCCGAGTTCGGCGATCTCCCGGGCGCCATCGTGCGTCGAGAACGACCTCGGGACGTGGGCGTCGTGCGGGCCCGCGTAGATCTGCTCGACGACCGGATAGCGGCGCTGCGGATCGAAGTTCGTCGGCCGGTACAGGATGCCCCAGATGTCGGTCGTGCCGTCGCGACCCTTCGCGACGAAGCGCTCGGGCGGCCGCCAGCCGGTCGCGAGCAGGCGGTCCCAGCGGGCGCTCTCCAGCTCGAACACGACCGAGCCGTCGTCGCTGCGGCGCAGCACCGACACCGGCGGCAGGTCGACGCGCGATGCGACGTCGACGAAGTACGCGCGCGACGGCGTGAACGTGATCGCGTGCGTCGCGTCGCCGCTCGTCAGCCGCGTGAAACCACTGCCGTCGTAGCCGGTCACGCACAGGTGCTCGTGGTACGGATCCTCGTCCGGCACGACTCCGCACGCGAGGAACCACACGCGGCGCGACGCGTCGTCGGTGTGCACGACGCGCTTGACGACGATGCCGTCGGGCGTGATCGGGATCGGCGCCGCCGGCGTTCGAGCGTCCACGCGCTCGAGCCGGTTCCACCCCGAGCGCTCCGACATCCACAGCAAGGTGTCGTCGCCGCCGTCGATCCAATGCAGGAACGACTTCTGCGTCGAGTCGACGAACGTGTCGGAGACGTTCTCGACGAGCACCGTCGCGACGCCGGTCTTCGCGTCGACGGCGAACACGCGCTGCGCGGTGTGTCCGCGCGTCACGACCTGCACGGTGAAGCGCGATGCGTCGGCCGACCACCGCACGGGATCGATCGCCCACGGCGTGTCGAACACCGTCGACGGCGTGATCGGGATCTCGCGGACGCCTCCCTCGTCGCAGCGCAGCAACGCGGGGACGCCGATCGGCAGCGGATCGCCGGGCTTCGGATAGTGGAGCCAATGCAGCTTCGGTTGGACCTGATCGCGCGGCGACGACTCGATCAGAGGAATGCGGCGCTCGTCGAGCACCGGGACGCGGCGCGCGACGCCCGCCGTGTCGTGGGCGGACCAGACGATCTCGTCGGCGAAGCGCATGCCGGGTCCGGCTTCGAGCCGTTGCGTCGAGCCGTCGCTCGCGGTCCACACGAGGACGCCGTCCTCCACGCGCGCCGGGGCGGTCGGCTCGTAGAGGCGCGTCGGCCCTCGTGCGGCCGGCGCGTCGCGATCACGCACCGCGGACTCGGGGACGACGTATCGATCGGCGTCGGCTTGGACGACGAACGCGACGACGTCGTCGCCGCCTTCGTCGACGGCGACCCACGTGTGTCCGACGAACGTGTGTTGACGCAGCGTCGCCTGCGGCGCGAGCGTGCCGTACGCGCGGCGCGCGCCGTCGCCGTCGATCCAGAACAGTCCGACCGGCGTCGCGTGCTCGTTGACGAACGTCACGGGGACCGACGCGCCGCCATGCGTCGACGCCGGTGCTCGCCGCGGATCCAGGCCGCGCGCGGCGCCCACCGCGACCGTCTTCGAGAACGTGCGGGTGTCGATGCGATACGTCCAGCGCGTGCCGCCGATCGTCAATTGCGCGGAGGTGGCGTCCGCCGACAACTCGACGTCGTGGATCGGCACCTCGTGCGGTTCGATCGCCATCAGGTGCTGCTCGAGCAGCCGCTCGGAGAGCAGCACGGAGTCGAACAATTCCTCACGCGTGGACGTCGCGGGATCGACGAGCACGACGCGAGCCGTTCCCGGCCCGGTACGGGTCCGGTACCAGAACCGATCGCTGTCGCCGAGGAACCGCGGCGAGACCGCGCCGCCGTCGACGGTGTCGCGCGTGAGTTCGAAGAGCTTCGCGGCGCGCTCGTAGTCGGCGCGCGTTCCCTGCGCCGCCGCGGTCCCGCACGCGACCAACGTCCACACGATCGCACGGATGCTCGTCATCGCGTTCTCCCTGGGCGGGCCACGGTACCGCGGCGACCGAGGATCACGACCGCGGCGTAGGCGAACGACTGCGCGGCAGACTTTTGCAGCAGGCTGCTAAGCTCCGCGCCATGTCCGGCAAGATCGCGTTCATCGGCACGCACGGAGTCGGCAAGACCGTGCTGACGTTCACCGTCGCCGCGCAATTGCGCGCCGCCGGCGTCGATGCCGACGTCGCGGTCGAGCACTCGCGCCGCTCGCCGTTCCCGATCAACGAGGGGACGACGCTCGAGAGCCAACTGTGGATCCTGTCGACGCAATGGCAGGAGGAGCTCGAAGCGCGCCGGCGCACCGAACTCGTGATCTGCGATCGCGCGGTGATCGACAACTACGCGTACCTCGTGCGCGCGTTCGGCGAGCAGCCGTGGTTGCGCGCGTTCCTCGAGCATTGGAGCCGCACGTACGACGCGCTGTTCTGGGTGCCGATCGTCGACGACGACGTCACGAAGGACCGCATGCGCTCGACGTCGCGGCGGTTCCAGCGCGACATCCACGATCGCGTCGGGCAGTTGGTCGAGAGCTTCGGCTTGACCGATCGCGTGACCGCGCTGCCCGATCGCCGCGACCAGCACCTGCCGCTCGTGCTCGAGACGCTGCGCGCGCGTCGGTTGTTGCCGCCGAAGCAAGGCGCGCTGTTCGACGGGATGGAATGACGCGACCATGGTCGATCGGCGCCGCAAGGAACTCGAACCCGAATCCGGTCCGCGTCCGACCGCCGCGCGGCCGCTGGTGCCGAATCCGCGCGCACCGATCCCGACCGCGACGGTGAAGGCGCAGGGCGCGTTCCCGCTGATCTATCGCAAGCGCGTCGCCGACGTCACCGGCAAGGCCCAGCCCGGCGATTGGGTGCTGGTGCAGACCGAGGACGGCC